>JABSPR010000141.1 GCA_013214975.1 Flavobacteriales bacterium | reverse complement strand
GAAATGCTGAATATTCAGTTAATGCAGATGGTTCACCTAACACAGCGCATACGACCAACTTGGTTCCTGTATTTATGATTGACGACAACCACGCTGTAATTGAAGATGGGAAACTAGGTGATCTTGCTCCTTCTTTACTTACACTAATGGGACTAGATATTCCAGAAGAAATGACCGGCAATGTCATTGTAAATTAATATTACATGAGAGATTCTATATTAAAGTACTTAGATGAGAACAAAGAACGATTTGTCTCTGAACTGTTTCAATTGCTCCGAATTCCTTCTGTAAGCACAGATCCAAGTTATGCAGATGACGTTCGAAAAACCGCCATTAAAGTTGTTGAATTACTAAAAACTGCTGGAGCCGACAATGTTGAACTTTGCGAGACTGCTGGCTACCCCATTGTTTATGGAGATAAAATAATTGACGACTCCTTGCCTACGGTATTGGTTTACGGTCACTATGACGTTCAGCCCCCAGAGCCACTTGAACTATGGACCTCCCCTCCTTTTGAGCCGGTTATTAAAGATGAAAAAATATATGCAAGAGGCGCATGCGATGATAAAGGGCAGATGTTTATGCACATCAAAGCTTTCGAAGCAATGGTGCAAACGAATACTCTAAACTGCAATCTCAAATTTTTAATTGAAGGAGAAGAAGAATGTGGTAGTGAAAATCTTGAAGGCTTCATTACTTCCGAGAAAGAAAAACTGAAAGCCGATATGGTAATCATATCTGACACAAGTATGCTTGGAAATGAAACACCTTCAATTACTGTTGGATTACGAGGTATTAGCTACTTAGAAGTGGAGCTTACCGGTCCTGATAAAGATTTGCATTCAGGTGTTTATGGTGGCACCGTTGGTAACCCAATAGGTATTCTTTGTGATATGATTTCATCACTAAAAGACGAAAACGGATTTATTACAATTCCCAGATTTTACGACGATGTGGTAATAGCAAGTGATGAAGAAAGAGAGGATATGAAAAAAATTCCTTTTGATATAGAAAAATACAAAAGCGCCTTAGACGTAAATGAGCTAGAGGGCGAAGCTGGTTACACCACCATAGAAAGAAATACAATTCGGCCTTGCCTAGATGTAAACGGGATTTGGGGAGGCTATATGGGAGAAGGCGCAAAAACTGTTATTGCATCGAAAGCGACTGCCAAAATATCTATGCGAATAGTTCCAAATCAAGATTCTAAGAAGATTTCTAAATTATTTGAAGATCATATTAAAAAGATCGCACCTGCTTCTGTAAAAGTTAAAGTAACCGACTTTCACGGCGGTGAACCTGCATTGTGTCCAACCGATTCAGTGGAAATTGAAGCGGCCAGCCTTGCAATGGAGGAAGCATTTGGCGTTAAACCCATTTGCACTCGCGAAGGTGCCAGTATCCCAATCGTTGCTCTTTTCGATTCTGTTCTTGGGTTAAAAACAGTGCTATATGGCTTTGGGCTTAACTCAGATGCTATACATTCGCCTAACGAACATTACGGGTTATTTAATTTTTACAAAGGGATAGAAACTATTCCGTTATTTTACAAGTACTACAGAGAGCTAAAAGAATAACTCTTGCTTTGAAATTCAAATTGACAAAAACACAAATAATAACATTCATTTCAATCATACTGATTGCCTCGGTTAGTATTGTAGCGTGCAATCAAATTGTACCACCTGAAATTGTAAGCGTCGAATCGTTTAAGATTAATACAATGACTGCAACGGGAGGTAGTGTTGATTTGCAAGTAAAAATTAGAAATGAAAACCGTTTAAAATTTACCATCGTTGATTCAAAGATTAATGTACTCGCTGGAAATTCTAATATCGGTACCGCAAAAATCATGAACAACGTAGTAATTAAAAAGAAATCGGAAGATGTACACTTGTTTAAGGTGGAAATTAAAATAGACGGAATTTCAGGTGTACTAGCCGCAATAATGTCTTTCGGTGGAGGCAAAAAAGACTACAATTTTGTTGGCGATATCAAGGTGAGATCTATGGGTATCAGCAAGAAAGTCCCAATCGAATTTTCTCACAGCTTCTAAGGTTTATTAACGTTAGCAAGTCAATATCTTTTACAATCCCTTCAAATTACTGCCCCTAAGCCTATTTAACTTTGTGCATTAGCACAGTTATGAAATTTTTCACAGGATATTTATTAGCCTCGTTTTTTGTTATTAACTCTTGTAGTACACAAGAAGTAAAAGAACCGCATTTGGAAGAACAAAAACATCTGCACACCAATAACTTAATAAACGAAACAAGTCCTTACTTGCTTCAGCATGCGCATAACCCAGTAAACTGGAATGCATGGAACGATGAGACATTACAGCGTGCAAAAGATGAAAACAAGCCATTATTAATTAGCATAGGCTATTCAGCTTGTCATTGGTGCCATGTAATGGAGCATGAATCGTTCGAAGATGAGGGAGTTGCTAAAATCATGAATGAGCAGTTTATCCCAGTGAAGATTGATCGAGAGGAAAGACCAGATATCGATCAGATTTACATGAATGCTATTCAACTTATTAAGCAAAGTGGAGGATGGCCTCTAAACTGCATTGCATTACCCGATGGCAGACCATTTTTCTGTGGCACCTACTTTCAAAAAGAGCAATGGAAAAAAGCATTGAATGATGTTTCCAATGCATATGCGAATAGAAATAAAGAAGTAGTTGACTACGCAGAAAAGCTTTCCCAAGGAATTAGGCAATCAGAGTTAATAAAAATAAATAAATCAGATCCAGTTTTTGAAAGAGCCAATTTAGAAACTATCGTGGAAGGTTGGTCAGAAAAATTCGATCTTAAAGAGGGAGGAAATACTTGGGCACCCAAATTCCCTATGCCTAACAATTATCTCTTCTTACTTCGATATTATAATCTTACAAAAGATCAATCCATATTAGATTTTGTTAATCTCACTCTAGAAAAGATGGCTTTAGGCGGCATCTACGATCAAATTGGCGGTGGATTTGCGCGATATTCGACAGATAAAATCTGGAAAGCCCCTCATTTTGAAAAGATGTTGTACGACAATGGGCAATTAGTCTCTCTATATTCCGAGGCATATAACCTCACCAGAAACCCTCTTTACAAGGAAGTCATAACAGGAACATTAGAATTTGTTGAAAGAGAAATGACCTCTCCTGTTGGATCATTCTATTCAGCATTAGATGCAGATAGCGAAGGTGAAGAAGGAAAGTATTATGTGTGGACAAAAGAAGATCTAAAATCTATTCTAGGAAGCGACTTTGATCTGTTCGCCAAGTACTACAATATCGGTGGTAAAGCGCTCTGGGAACATGGTAACAATATTCTTCTGAGAGATATTGGCGATGCAAAATTTGCAGCCAAAGAGAAAATAGACTTAAAAAAATTACAAAATTTCATCAAAGAGCAAAATAAAATTCTACTTCAGGAACGTGAAAAAAGGGTCCATCCTGGCTTAGATGACAAATGTCTTACTTCTTGGAATGCCCTAATGCTAAAAGGATATGTTGATGCCTACAACGTATTAGGCAACGAAAAACATTTAGATATAGCAGTGAAAAATGGTAATTACATCATCAAACATCAGATTCAAAAAAACGGCCCTATATATCATAGTTACAAAAATGGTCGGACTACCATTAATGGTTATTTAGAAGATTACTCCTTTACAATAGAAGCATTTATCGCCTTATATGAAGCAACCTTTGACGAAAAATGGATTAACCAAGCCGATCAACTAGCCCAACATGCTATAGAGCATTTCTTCGATTCAGAAAGCAAGATGTTCTTCTTTACATCAGATCTTGACAAAAAGCTTATTGCACGAAAAATGGAAGTAAATGATAATGTTATTCCGGCATCTTGTTCGAGCATGGCCAAATCGTTATTCAAATTAGGCCTATTGCTTGATAACAAGGATTATTCAGATAAAAGCATCCAAATGTTAAATAATGTTAAAGATGATATGCAGCGCTATGCGTCAGGCTATTCTAACTGGGGAATTCTTATGACAAATAAAATAATGCCGTACTACGAGATTGCCATTCTTGGAAATGACTTTAAACAAAAACGTAACGAATTGTTTAATCTATATGTACCAAATAAACTACTTATGGGTTCTAAGAAAGAAAGTGAACTCCCTCTCCTTAAAAACAAATACCAAAAAGGAAGTACGATGATATATGTCTGTTTAGACAAAACATGCAAAATGCCCACAGAAGAACCAAGTAAGGCGCTAAACCAAATGAATCATTAAATGAGAAGTATACATATTACATATTGTATTCTGATTGCAATTTTTACAGCACAAGTTTCTCATGGACAAATAATTGATTTTAAAAATTCTCAATTATATAAAGACAAACTTGCATTCAATAAAGATGTAATGGAACAAGAAGGTATTGCAGAAGTTAGATGCCTTGTAATGGAGAAAAAATCGGGTTTCCCCGTTCAAAACAATGGAATATCCAGAACATACTCTTTTGATAGGAGCGGAACATTAACATCGCGAGAGTTTTCCTATTACAATAGATATGGAAGAATTGATAGTATTAAAATTAACTATGATTATGGCAATGGGATGCTAATCTCCGAAAAGACTTCTTATGGCAACACCAGTCTTATTTACAATTACAAATACGATACTAATGAAAAGCTATTAGAGAAATCATATATCAAAGAAACAGCTGGATTTACAAAAGATTCTGTAGAATTCTACAAACAAGAGACTTTAAGCAAAAACAGGTTTGCCTATTACTATGGACCTGATGACAAAGTGTACAAAAAGGAATTTTACAATGAATTGAACAAAGTCTTTATGACCGTATATTTTGTATACGGACCAGAGGGCAACCTTATCCGAGAAATTACCAGACGAACGATTGGAGGAACGGTATCCTCAACGAGATACCAATATGATGAGCTGAACAGGTTAATAATTCAATCCATAAAATCCGCAAGTGGTTCGAAGAACATTTCATTCAAATATGATTTGAAGAATAATCTAACAGAAGAAACATTTAGAACTTCTGATGAAACGAAAGCAAACTATATTTTCTACAGTTCTAAAGACAATGCAATTAGGTCGAGAACTTTTAAAGATGAAAAAAGTGGAATTATTTATATTATTAAATATGAATTCCGGTATCACCGTGACATAGAGACCCCTTTCTTAATTGAAGGATTAGACCCCTTGGACACAGTAGCCACAAAATCTTTAAGGTAAAACGGTTCGAAATAAGCCAAGTCCTCAAACTCTTTATTGTTAAATTTATCTTCGGCCAGTTTTATCATATTCCTAGACGATGGGTAGATATCATCTATAAAAATAGCATTAGGATTACCTTCCAATATAGGTTTGCATTTCATTGCACCCGGACCAAAAAACACACATTCACTTTTATCCAGTAGATCCCGATATATCACATCGTCCACGATATCTGCCGAGACTTCTCTAACCACTACCAATTCTTTAGTGTAAAAACCAGCGTAGACCTCCATCCTTCTTGCATCGAGCATCGGACATATATAAGATTTATCATCGGCGGTTGCCAACTCACTTACTCCTAAAGCCATTGCTTTTAATGTATTTACTGCTATTAAAGGCTTATCCAGTGCAAAGCAAATTCCTTTTGCAGTGCTCACTCCTATTCGAAGTCCGGTATACGACCCAGGACCTTTACTTACTGCAATCCCGTCAATCTCACTAAGAGTAAGTTTCGCATCTTCCAGTATTTCTAATATGAATGTATTTAAGTTCTCGGCATGCGAGTAACCATCGTTTAGCTCTTTCGAGGCCAACTCTTCACCATCTTTGGAGATACAAACTGAACACATTTCGGTTGTGGTCTCTATATGTAATAATAAAGCCATCTTATAATTTAAGTGGTCTCCCTTGATAAAAATCCAAAATCTTGATCTTGAAAATATAATCAAATTTAGATTGTAATAATTCCGACTCTGTTCTAGTTAAATTACTCTTAGCATTACTGTATTCAATAAAATCAACCATTCCTTGATTATACTTAACCGAAGTATTTCTGAAAGCCTCCTTTAAAGCGATTACAGCTTTTCCTGAGACCTTATACTTTTTTAACGCTGCTACAGCATTGGCATGAGATGTACTAATTGTTTTCTCAAGATTATTCTTTTCTAATTCAATCGAGAGCTTTTGGCTTTCAACATTCAGCTCCGCATTTCTAACAGAATTCCGAATAGTGAATTGATTAAATATTGGAACAGATAGAGATAAGCCAACATATTTATACACATTGTCTTTAAACTGATTATTGAACGATTTTACTTGAAATGTTCCAAGTTGCTCATCTATTAATACTTGATCAGCTCCAGAATACCCAGTACCAATAGAACCGTTAAGTGATAGCGAAGGGACATATCCTGCTTTAGCAATGATCAATGCTGTTTCCCTACTTAGCAACTGCTCTTCAGACATCTTAATGGTTGGATAATCTTTACTTGCTCTCTCATAAATCATTTCTGCAGAGAAATCCAATACGTCTGTCGAAACTTGAGATAAGTCTGGAGTTACTATTGAAAAATTATCTTTAGTTGATATATCCAAAAGCTGCTTTAACTCTAGATAAGAGAGACTCAAATTATTCTCTGCACTAATCAAATTCAATTCTTCCAATGCATTTTGCGATTCGATATTGGCAATATCAGATTGTGTTTGAACCCCTGCTTCCACAAGTTTCGTAATGCGTTTTAATTGTCCTTTGGATTGAAGTAATTGTTCTTGCTGAACTCCAACAAGCTCTTTGTTTAACAATATTTGAAGGAATAATGCCGCAATATTCAAAGAAATATTATTCTTAATTACCTCGGTATTGTAAGTACTAGCTCTAAGATCATAACTGTTTTTCTTAATGGTATTATAGCTAGACAAACCATTAAATAGATTAACTCCAGAACTCAAATTGAAATTATTTGAACGAACCGATTTAGAAGCAAACGTGTTCGTAAAAGGATCTATCCGTTTACCAATATTATAACTGTTAGACATATTCCCATTCAAATTAGGAAGAAGGTCCCACTTAGATTGCTCTAATTGATACTTGGCCCTTTGAGCCTCCAACTCACTCAATTTAACTTGAATGTTATCTTTAACAGCGTGAGCTATACATGAATCAAGAGACCAGTCTGCTTGTGCATTAATTGAAAAACTAATAATACAAAGAAGACTAAGAATAAAAGGATTCAACCGCACAGATTCAATTTTATTGAAGGTCTATAAAATTGTAATAAGGGGAAATAAACAGATACACTACAACACCTGTTACGGTAACATAAAGCCAAATTGGGAAACTCCATTTAGTAATTTTCCTATGCTGATCGATCTTACCCTTTAAACCAAAATAAAACGACATTAAAATTAATGGCAATACTAAGCCCGCTAAAATTATATGCGTAATTAGAATAAAGTAGTAAACCATCTTAAAAGGAGCATCAGCAGGGTATTTAGTCTCAATTCCAAACGAATGATAAGTAATATATAAAACGAGGAATAGCGCTGAGAGACCAAACGTTGTTAAATTAAGAGCCTTATGTATCGCTACTTTTCTATTCTTTATTGAATAGACAGAAATCAAAAGCAAAATAGAACATGTAGCATTTATTAACGCATTAATCTTAGGCAGAGAGAATATAAATGTCGGGATCTCGGATTGCTGAGGTAAATTATACAATAAAACTACTACACCAAAAACAACAACAGAAAGCACCAACACTACTTTCCATATTAAATTATCCTCTTTATTTCCCATTATATTTTTCTTTTCTCAGATTTAATCAGCTCCCATATATCTACAATCAATCTATCAACCTCAAGGCTGTCTAAACCAATGTAATATCCTCTTATCCGTCCTTTAGTATCAATTAAGACAAACTTATCGCTATGTATAAAATCAGTTGGTCCACCATCCCCTTCTAAGGTTGTTACGAAATATCCGAATCTAGCCAAATCATATATCTCCTTCTTATCTCCTGTAACCAAATTCCAAGTAGAATCTACGACACCTAGATCTAAAGCATATTGAGCTAATACCTCAACCGTATCCTTTTCTGGATTTACGGTATGAGAAATTAATTTAATCTTGTTCGTCTTCTTATAAGCCTCCTGAACTCGCAACATTTGATGCTGCATTTTAGGACATATTTCTGGGCAGGTGGCAAAAAAGAAATTCGCTATATAAACCTGATTTTCATACTGATCCCGAGCAACTGTATCACCCAGATGGTTTACAAAGCTAAACTCCCCTACTCGATGATAAACTGTATCTCCCTTAGCATCCACAGTTTTGGGGCCAAAAATTTCCAAACCTTCTCTCTTCTCACTTTTACATGAAAATATTAACGTGGAAATCAAAACTGCCAATGCAAATCCCAAAACTCTCATATTATTAATTATATGTCGAAATAGCGTTTTAATACATTAGTTCGAATCCCAAACATAATAAAGTTAGTGGACCCATTCTTTATTGATGACATCGCATTCCTATTTACAAATTTAAGCTCTAAAGTTAAATTAGAGTAAGAATTAACTAAATAAGTAAGGCTAAGTTCAGACACTAGTAAATGCTCCAGTACTCCTTGTCCTATTACATTTCTCTGTTTCTTAACTCTCAATTTATTTGATATAAAAATATCTTTCCCATAACTCAATGAATCGCTTGCAGCATCTAAACCATAATATGCATAAACAACTTTAGAATTAATATTCCATCGTTTAGCATTGTAATTAATAATGCCTATTCCCTCCATGAAGTTTGCGCCAAAAGGATGAGCCAATGGTTGATTGAAATGACCGTAATTTTGACTTACTGCATTATGCGAATATGTAAATGGCCTTACCAAATTATACTCAATCTGCATGTCGAGGCCATTTATCTTAAATACATCGAAGCTTTTAAACCCGAATTGGAGCCCATATTTATTCGCCCACCATTTTGTTCGCTGAACCATCTGATTTTTTAAAAACTCATCTATTATCATTTGAAAATAAATCTGTTGTTTCTTGAATATTTTAATCTTCAGACTCCATCCCATCATCACGTTATCCGCTGATCCAAGTGAATACTCAACAGGTCTAAAAAAAATAATTGGATTGATGTAGTTAATGTCAAAACCCATCATTTTTGTACTATCCCTTGATTCGAAAACCACCGCCTCAAAAATTCCAAGATTTACTCTTTTTGATATATTCCAGCTTAAATAATGAACTGAGGCATACTTGTTTTTTGAGTTGAAATAATTTGTTCCGTTTGAAATATCCTTGAAGTTCATGAACAAGTTCACATAGTTAATCTTCCAAAATTTGGTTAAAACTTTTACATATGGATAGCTATTGGAAAAGTCAGATAAAAAGAGGGATCGATAGCCGTCGCCAATAAAATTCTTACCATTACCCACAGAAATGTCAAAATGTTTTGAAGGGGAATAAGCAGCAAATCCTTCCCAGTATCTACTACCAAAACTTATACTATCCTTCTTCTTCGAATCTAAAGGTGAAGCAAATCCACTATTAGGAATTACTCTGTTCTCTAATGCGAAATTTCTATTTGTTTGTGGCAGGCGATCGAGCGATGATGCGTACGTACCACCAAATCTCCATTTCTCTCCAATATCAAGTTTCACTGCTAAACCAGTTGATAGTGTGGATAATATATTCTTTCCATAACCTGCCTGAGTAGTAATAATTGGATCTACTGAAAATTTATATCTCTCTGTCTTTTTTTCAAGAACATGCTTTAACATAAGCATCTTCATAATACTAGAACCTGTTCCTATAGATAGGTTCTCAATTAGAGAATCGATTTTGACATACTCAGATAAGTGAGTGTGTGTATAGGGCTTTATCGACGAATGAAATTCAACATCAACATTATTTAACTGATTATCTATTTTCTGAGATATTAGAAAGGGATAATTGGTTGGACCATTTTGCCCAAAGCTCATTAAAGAGATGAGTAACTGAAAACTAATAGTAGCGATTAACAGAAGTCGCACCGGCCCTTAATTTATTTTCTCTTTCTTTTTCAAGAAAAATGGGATCTGCACAAGCATCATTGCTGTACCTAAAACAATCATCAACGACTGACTAGGATCCATATTTCTTGTTAATATGCACAATCCAATAATAAAAACATTATATATATATATGGTTATAACCGTCTGACGATGATTAAGTCCTACTAAAAGCAATCTATGATGTATGTGTTTTTTATCCGGATTAAATGGAGACAACCCTTTAATAGTTCTATACATAAATATTCGAAACACATCTAACAAAGGATATATCAATACCGCTATAGCAAATACGGGCTTTGATATCCCCATTAACTCGGTAGGCAAATCCGCCTTATCATATTCAATCAGTTCAAAGGCTAGTATGGCTATTATCAAACCTATTGTTAACGATCCCGAATCGCCCATGAAAATCCTGGCTGGAGAGAAGTTGAAAAACAAAAAAGCAAACAACGCCCCTGCAAGAGAAAATGCAAGACTCGCCATAAGTAAATCAGATCCTGAAATATAAAACCAAGTTCCAAATGACACTGTTGCCACTATTCCAACGCCACTAGCAAGACCATCAACACCATCAATTAAGTTTAACGAATTAATGATAACAACATAAGTGAACAACGAAAGGAATACACTTGCCCAATAAGGAATTTCAAGCACCCCGAAAATCCCATGAAGACTTGTTATACGGATATTCGCCATTAATACGAGCATCAGCCCTACAATAAAATTAGCCAACAACTTCTTTACTGGAGCCGTTCCTATAATATCATCTTTGGCACCAACAAAAAATAATATCAATAAAGAAGATATAATGTATTTAAACTTACCAATGTCGTCATCTGGGTACCACAAGGAATAAGAGAATAATGTTGCCGCAAAAATGATAATTCCTCCTATCGATGGAATTTTCTTGCTATGCAATTTCCTATCATCTCCTGGCTCATCATAAAGATTTTTCAGTTCCGCTACCTTTATTAAAGAAGGAACAATGAAAAGCACTACGAAAAAAGAGGTTAAAAAACCTAATACTAAGCTACCTATTACCATATGTATTGTTTGGTACTACGAATTTACTAAATATCACGTCCTCCATCCTTAATAATTGCATTTATAGTGCTAGAAGTCAAAGTAACTATTTGCTAACGAGGTCCTAAAGGCAACGTATACAAAATGGCTTATCTCTTGAATATTGTCGTATTTATATTTTCTTGTAGACAGACCTAATGTAATTCTCATATCCGTTTTACGGTTAAGTAAATAAGAAACGTTTACGTCCAAATAACTCACATCGCTCTTTATTCCCTTGATTGAAGTTGCATAATATTCGGATCTAAAAATATTGTTTCCAACATTTCTATTTAATGAATCAACAGGTTTTGTCGCAATAACGTATTTAACTCCAAATCTTACATCCTTCCAATTATAATTAACAATTGCTACTGCTTCATTAAAGTTGGCTCCCATTGGGTGAGCCAAAGCATCATACATATGCCCGTAACTTTGGGATGAATCGACCTGAGAATAAGAGAATGCGGAAATAGTGTTGTATTCCACCTGAGCATACAGTTGAGGAATACGAAACGCATTAAATATCTTTAAACCCACTTGATAACCCGTTTTCTTCCGTTTGTTCCATTCATCGATCATCAGCTGCCCATAGAGCACACCCCCTTCAAATAATTTTGCTTTTGCACTTACCCCAACCAACGCATTAATTCTATAGTCCAAAGAATATTGAAGAGATCTTGTAAAAATAACGGGGTTTAAATAATTATAATTAAATGTAGATATATTAGATCCATCCACTGATTGTGATTCCCATATTATCCCTTCAAAAAAACCAATCTGCACCTTGGGGGAAACATTCCAACTCAAATAACTAAAGTTGGCATTCTTCCTTTGAAACAAAGCATCTGCTGTAGCAAACCCCGGCATTCTATAATAGTTCTGAAGGGTCGAATAAATGGTTGTGTATTGCAGTTTACCTAATTTCAAAGTAGTACTTAAAAAGGGGTAATTCGAAGCATTATCCGATAAAAACAACGAACGATACCCATCACCTATAAAATGCTTCCCGTTACCCAAACTAAGGCTCCATCTCTTATTCGGCGTTATGGTTACATTACTTGAAGCAATTGCATAATCGAACCCTTGTTCTTTAAATGCCTTAACCCTTCCTTGTCCAGGAACAATTCCTGTTAGACGTCCATACCCATCTGTTGCGGATTTACCTCTAATATGATCATCAATATAACCCCGAAAGTAAGTTTGATTTTCATAGAATGAAGAACTAAAGGTGACAGCTTCTCCTATTCTCCCGGTTACAATTGCTGCTCGCGTATTAGTGACAAAGTGTATTTCTTGAGCTCGGGCACTGTTGTCTTCGATATCCTTACCATAATTAAAATTAAACAATGGGTCTATTGTCAAACTAAAACCTTCCGACCTTAGGTCGATCAAGTGATCTCTTTTAAATTTTCTGTATAACCATCCTGATTTACTACTATCCACTTCAAATTGTGTAATAGCTTCATTTGTCCATCGTGAGTTTAATGGTCTTACACTTGAATGAGAAATGGTATCTAATTGATTTAGCTTAGAACTATACCCTTGGGAATATACTCTACCCAAATGGAAATAATTTCCTTGTGATTCAGCATTTACGCTAAAGAATAAAGCAAGGAGAATTACTAATAATCGTTTTCTCAAATTAGCTAGTAAAAAAGATGTTATGCAAATAACTCTGTTTCAAGAACATTCGCATAAACATCCCTGATTCCATCCTTTAAGTTAATCTTATACGACCAACCGAGGTTCTTCAATTTTGAAACATCCAAGAGTTTTCTAGGAGTACCATCTGGCATAGAAGGATCAAATTTTAAATTCCCATCAAACCCAACTACATCACAAATCATTTCGGCAAGTTCTCGAATTGATAAATCCTCACCTGTGCCTATATTCACTAAACTGGCATCATCATATTCTTGCATTAAAAAGAAAGTCGCTTCTGCTAAGTCATCTACATGAAGAAACTCTCTCTTAGGGTTTCCAGAACCCCAAACCTCAGCACTAGTATCCCCATTTATTTTGGCAGTATGAATCTTTCTTAGTAGTGCTGGCAGAACATGTGAATTCTGAAGGTCGTAGTTATCGTTTGGCCCATAAAGATTCGTTGGCATCAGAGAGATAAAATAACTTCCATATTGAGCATTGTATGCTTCACACATCTTTATACCGGAAATTTTAGCAATAGCATATGGTTCGTTCGTTGGCTCCAAAGTTCCCGTCAAAAGACTTTCCTCTTTCATTGGTTGTGCAGCCATTTTAGGATAGATACAAGAAGAACCAAGGAATGCCAATTTCTTTACTCCATTAATATGTGCTTGATGAATTACGTTTGCCTCAATCATTATATTTTCATAAATGAATTGACCACCATAGATATTGTTCGCATGAATACCTCCAACTTTTGCAGCCGCAAGAAACACGTATTCCGGCTTTTCTTTCTCAAAAAACGTTGTTACTTCCAGTTGATTCGTAAGGTCTAATTCCGAAGATGTTCTTGTAACAATATTCGTGAATCCTTCTGATTCGAGTTTTCGAACTATAGAACTACCAACCATTCCTCGATGGCCTGCAACATATATTTTATCGTTTAGCTCCACCTAACTACTCGTTAAAGTCTACTACTTTATGACCTCCGTCTAATAAGTATTTATCTCGTTGAACATCTTTCATATCACTTTGAACCATATCCTTTACCAAATCGGCAAGAGTATGTGTTGACTCCCAGCCTAAGATCCTTTTCGCCTTAGAAGCATCGCCTAATAAAATTTCCACTTCAGTGGGTCTATAATATTTGGTATCTACCTCAATAATTACGTCTCCAGTGGCAACATTAATTCCCTTCTCATTATCAGCCTCTCCTTCCCACCTTATATCGATATCTACTTCTTTGAAAGCCATTTTCACAAAGTCTCGAACACTTACTTTAACTCCAGTTGCAAGAACATAATCATCCGGCTCTTCTTGTTGCAACATCCTCCACATGCCCTCAACATAATCCTTTGCATGTCCCCAATCTCTTTCCGCATTAATGTTACCCAAGAAGATCTTTTTCTGCAAGCCTAGTTTAATTCGAACTACACCACGTGTAATTTTCCTAGTCACAAAAGTCTCTCCTCTTATAGGACTCTCATGGTTAAATAAAATTCCGTTTGAAGCATGCATTCCATATGCCTCTCTATAATTTCTAACGATCCAGTAAGAATACAATTTGGCAACACCATATGGACTTCTTGGATAGAAAGGTGTTGTTTCACTTTGAGGAACTTCTTGTACCAAACCATACATCTCGGAAGTTGAGGCTTGATAGAATTTTGTCTTTTTTTCTAATTTCAAAATACGAATCGCCTCCAAAATCCTTAAAGAGCCTATTGCATCCGCATTCGCGGTATACTCAGGTGTTTCAAAAGATACTTTTACATGCGACTGAGCAGCAAGATTGTAAATCTCATCTGGTTGAACGTCCTGAACTATTCTAATAAGATTGGTAGAATCGGTTAAATCACCATAATGCAAATAAAAATTCACATTATTTTCCAACGGATCTTGGTACAAATGATCTATACGGCTAGTGTTGAAAGAAGAGCTTCTTCTTTTGATCCCATGGACCTCATAACCCTTCCCTAGTAAGAGCTCAGCCAAATATGCTCCATCCTGACCTGTAATGCCTGTTATTAATGCTTTCTTCGCCATATCCTGTTTAGTTTTATGGATTTACCACAATTAACTTGACCTACTGTACTGTAAACCAATTGTTTAATAGATTCTCTTTATTGTATAACATCGGTTCATTCGTAGAGTAATCGATTACATTTTTGTCCGCTCCTAACGCTATAGCATGCCCTGCCGCTGTATCCCATTCCATAGTAGGCGCATATCTTGGATAAACATTAGCCCTTCCTTCGGCAACCATACAAAGCTTTAAAGAACTACCAATAGAAAGCATTTCAATATCGCCATGCTTTTCAGAAAGTTGATTAATACATTCTTCTGTTTCTACCGACTTGTGTGATCGACTTCCTACAACAGTAAACTTAGTGCTCCCATTTCCCTTTGGAAGTTTATCTGACTTAGATATCAAATCATCTATAGATAAATCCCCTAATGATGTAATGTCATCTAGTTTGTAAGCTCCTATCTCTTCCGATGAAAAATACAGTTCCTCTTTAACAGGAACGTAAATTACGCCCATGACTGGTGTGTTTGCCTTGATTAGAGCAATATTAACGGTAAACTCTCCATTTCGTTTCACAAACTCTTTCGTACCATCTAAAGGATCAATCATCCAAAACATTTCCCAATCCTTTCTTTCATCGTAAGCAATGCTTTTACCCTCTTCGCTTAGCGTAGGCAAATTGGTACTTTCAAGGATTTCCATGATCTTGTCATTACCCCTTTTATCCGCTAATGTTAAAGGAGAATTATCTTCTTTAATCTCAACGCCTAAATCATCTGATTTATATACATCCATTATTTCTTTTCCAGCTTCTAAACTGGCCTCCACTGCTGCTAAAAGCAAGCTATTCAAATCTGCCATTATTATAAATTATACGTGTACATTAAGATCAACACACAAGTAATCATATAGATTAATGTGAGAGGTAATCCTATTTTGAAAAAATCTCCAAACGAATATCCTCCTGGGCCATATACCATAAGGTTAGTTTGATATCCAATTGGAGTTAAAAAGTTAGCGGATGCAGAGAATGCAATCAACAATACAAATGGTTCGTGAGGTATACCCAATTCCGTAATTATCGCAAGTCCTACCGGAAACATAAGAGCAACTGCTGCCTTTCCTGTCATAAAAGACGATAACACATTCGTAACTAAAAACAAACTAATAAATAAGCCCATCACTCCTAATGGCTCGATAATCATATGAAAACCCTCGGCAATTAGAGAATCCGCTCCGGAATTTTGCATAGCCTTTCCCAGCGCCAATCCAAGTCCAATAATAAACAACAGATTAAAATCTATGCTCTGTTTGATTGAAGGAAACGTGGCAATTTTCAATGTCACAATTAATATTAAAAGAACCGCTAGTGATGAAAACAATGGGACATATCCTAAGGCAGATAGCCCTATTGCTAATATGATTCCGGTAATAAGCACTCCTACCTTACGTACGTCTACATTGCTATATTCACGTACTTTGTCCATAAAATAAAACGCCTGACCAACACTAGCGCGTTTAACAAAATCACTACCAGCGAGAACAAGCAGAACATCTCCAGCCTTCAAAATAATATCACCAATTTTCCCAGACAGCTTATCCCCATTTCTATGTACTGCGATAACAGAACCATTATACTTTCCACGAAAGTCTGTGTTTTTAATTTTTCTGCCAGACAGACTCGAGTTTTGCGATATAATAACCTCAGTAACATCAATATTTCCTTGCTCACGAAGTTCAGCCTCTTCCGGCAAACCAAGTCCTTCAATAGGGTTTATGAAATCCGCTACTGCTTCTGTATTACCAGTAAAAATTAATTTATCCCCAGTATGAATTTTCTCATCAGGAGCAACAGGTGTGATTTTTTGTTTACCTCTAACAATTTCTACCAAGAATAAATCCTTTAGGTTTCTAAGATTTGCTTCTTCGATAGTCTGCCCTATGAGAACAGATTCAAAAGAAACATGAGTTTCAATGAGATACTCACGTGAGCTTTTTTCAAAATGCTCACTTACAACATCATTATCTGGTAAAAGTTTATTTCCAAAAATCATCAGAAAGATGATTCCAACAATCATCATTGGAAATCCAACGTAGAAAAAATCAAAAATATCTAAGGACGGTAAACCATTTTCCATAGCTATTCCGTTCACAATAAGGTTTGTTGAAGTACCAATTAAAGTAACACATCCCCCTAATATCGCAGCATAAGAAAGGGGGATCAATAATTTTGAAGGGGATATATCATTCTTCTTACACCAATCGTAAACGTTAGGCATCACAAGAGCCACAAGCGGAGTATTATTAAAGAATGCTGATATTGTGGCAACAGCAATCATCATCCGAGCCATAAAACCATTCTTTGTTTTTACCCCACTAAAAACCTGCTTAAACAAGAAATCATTAAAGGACGTTTTTTGAATTACGTTACCAATTGTAAGGAGCAACATTATAACCGCTAGTTGCTCATTTGCGAAACCGGCCAAAGCCTCTTTCGGTTCTAAAATTCCTGTAAGAATAAAAGTTGTTATCGCAATAACAAATGTAAGTGCTGGCCTAAGGTATCCTGTATAAAGGAATACAATAAGAAATACGATTACTAATAGTACAATTACTATATCAAAAGTCATCTTTCTGCTTACTTATGTCGCTCTTTTAATACTGCTGTTATTTCCGATAAATCTACTCCACGAGCACGAAGTAGTACAAGGTAATGGAATATTAAATCGGCCGCTTCATTTCTAAAATCAGCTTCATTATTCTCCATCATCGCTTCAATAACCAACTCAACAGCCTCTTCTCCCACTTTCTGGGCAACTTTATTCATCCCTTTCTGAAACAATGAATTAGTATAAGACTCGCCTGGGCCGTTTTCTTTCCGGTCTTTAATTACACCTTCCAAATAAGTTAAAAAAGCATCACTATTATCATTTACTTCTTTGAAGCAAGTATCATCCCCAGTATGACATGTTGGGCCTTTAGGCAACGCTTTAATAAGAATTGTATCATTATCGCAATCGACTAAAATTTCTTCGACAATCAGGAAATTACCTGATTCCTCACCCTTTGTCCATAGCCTATTTTTAGACCTACTAAAGAATGTTACCTTATTCTCTTCTTTCGTTTTGGTTAACGCTTCCTCATTCATATAACCCAACATTAAAACCTTATTGGTTTCATTGTCTTGAATGATAACGGGCACTAAGCCATCTCCTTTATTAAAATCTACTTCCATAACCTTATATCCTCATCGGGACATTATTTTCGTACAAATATTGCTTCAATTTTTGGATTTCTATTTCCTTAAAATGGAAAATGCTAGCAGCCAAACCTGCATCTGCTTCCGCATCATTAAATACTTCTAAAAAGTGCTCCATAGAACCAGCTCCTCCTGATGCTATAATCGGAATATTTGTCGCCTCAGAAACATCCTTTGTAATATCACATGAAAATCCACCTTTCGTTCCATCATTGTTCATGGAAGTAAGCAAGATTTCTCCTCCTCCTCTCGATTCAATTTCTGCAGCCCATTCAATGGTTTCTTTCTTAGTTACCTTTCTTCCTCCGTGCGTATAGACCATCCATTGGTCATTTTCGAATTTCGTATCAATTGCAACTACAATACATTGACTTCCAAACTCATTTGCTAATTCGGTGATCAACTCTGGATTTTTAACCGCAGCAGAATTGATGGTAATCTTATCCGCCCCTGAATTTAACAAAACACCAACATCTTGAATACTAGAAACTCCTCCTCCAACAGTAAATGGAATATTAACCTCTTTTGATATTCTCTTTACTAATTCCACGAAAGTAGATCTACCCTCAATTGTTGCCGTAATATCTAAAAATGTGAGCTCATCGGCTCCTTGTTCGGCATAAGCACGTCCAAGCTCTACAGGATCGCCAGCATCCCTAAGTTCTAGGAAGTTAACCCCTTTAACGGTTCTTCCATTCTTGATATCCAAACAGGGTATAATCCTTTTCGTAAGCATAACTATACGACCGCTAAGTCCTCAATTTTAATTTTTCCTTCATAAATCGCTTTGCCGATGATAGCACCATCTACATTTATTTCTTTAAGTACATCCAATTCTTCCAAATTCGTAACACCTCCACTAGCGATTAGCTTAAGTGCTGGAAACTGACTCATCAACTCTGTATAAAGAGCCATTGAAGTTCCTGCTAGCAAACCATCTTTTGCTACATCGGTACATATTACATATTGAATGCCTTTCTCTACATAGAAAGACAAGAAGTCTACCAATTCCGTTGTTGTCTCTTCTTGCCATCCAGAAATAGCAATTTTAGTTCCGATAACATCAGCTCCCAAAATGATCTTCTCAGTTCCATATTTCTTAATCCAACCGATAAACATATCTTGGTTTCGAACAGCTATACTTCCTCCTGTGATCTGCTTTACACCACAATTAAAAACCTTTTCAATATCCTCATTGCTTTGAATACCTCCTCCGAAATCAACTTTCAAGTTTGTGTTCTTACAGATTGTTTCAATTACATCAATGTTTACAACATGACCTGCTTTAGCACCATCCAAATCTACAAGGTGCAAATATTCAATACCTGCAGCCTCGAATTCCTTAGCAACCTCCAATGGGCTTTCGTTGTATATTTTCTTCTGATTGTAATCGCCCTGTGTTAATCGCACGCACTTACCATCAATCAAATCTATCGCTGGAATAATTCTCATCTACTTAATCGCTATAAAATTCTTTAATATCTGCTGTCCAATCTCTCCACTTTTCTCCAAGTGAAACTGTGTAGCATAAAAATTATCTTTCTGAATACTTGAGCTGTATGGTAATATAAAATCTGTTTGCGAGATGGCATTATCCGATTGCTCCGCATAGAAGCTATGTACAAAGTAGACATAACTCTCTTCTTTGATGTCTATATATAAGTCTCCAGTAAGGTTTGTAATTGTATTCCAACCCATGTGAGGCACTTTATCCTTTGGTGGAAATTTCTTTACATCAATATCAAAGATTCCCATGCAATCCGTATCTCCCTCTTCGCTGTAATTACACATTAATTGCAAACCCAGGCAGATGCCAAGAACGGGTTGCTTCAAGTTCATAAGCACTTCATCCAAGCCTCTTTCCTTCAAATAAGACATAGCGGTGCTAGCTTCTCCCACACCTGGAAAAATTACTTTATCGGCACTCTCAATGATTTTGATGTCATCTGTCACGATCGTATCCACACCAATACGGTCCATGGCATTCTTCACAGACTGCACATTGCCCGAATTATATTTAATAATTGCAATCTCCATTTCTACAATACTCCTTTGGTACTAGGTATTTGATCTTTCCCCGTTTGAGCTACCGCCATTCCAATTGCTTTAGCTAAGGCCTTAAAAATTGCTTCGATCTTGTGGTGTTCATTTTCTCCCTCAGCCTTGATGTTCAAGTTACATTTCGCTCCATCCGTAAAGGATTTAAAGAAATGGAAGAACATTTCTGTTGGCATTTTACCAATCATTTCGCGCTTGAACTCAGCATCCCATTCTAACCAATTTCTACCACCAAAATCGATTGCTACTTGAGCTAAACAGTCATCCATAGGCAAACAGTACCCATATCTTTGGATACCCATTTTATTCCCTAATGCCTTTGCGAAAGCTTCTCCTAATGCAATTGCAGTATCTTCTATCGTGTGGTGCTCATCTATGTTCAAATCCCCTTTCACGATAACACTCAAATCTAAACTTGCATGTTTAGAAATTTGCTCCAACATATGATCAAAGAAATCAATACCGGTATCCATCCTGCCAATACCAGTTCCATCTAGGACTAGATCTATATTAATATCCGTCTCGCTAGTTTTTCTAGTAATTGTTGTTTTTCGCAGTGACTTCTTTAAAAATGTATAAATCTCATCCCAACTTTTAGTAGACAGAGAGGCTTCATCGTTTTGATCTCCAATAAAGATTGAGCCTGTCCCCATATTTTTAGCAAGCTCTACATCTGTTGCTCGATCTCCAATTACAAAAGAGTTGGCTAAATCGTAATCCCCTTCCAAATATGCCGTCATCATTCCTGTTCTTGGCTTCCGGGTTGGAGCATTATCTGCAGGCAAAGATTTATCAATAAGTATCTCTGAAAACTCAATACCTTCTGATTTCAAAATATCCAAAATCAAATTGTGTGTCGGCCAGAATGTCTCTTCTGGAAAAGAGTCCGTTCCCAATCCATCTTGATTACTTACCATCACCAACTCGTAATCCAAGTTGCTCGCAATAAATGCTAAGTTCTTGATCACGCCTGGATAAAACCGAAGCTTTTCGAAAGCATCAATTTGCTCATCGGCCGGCTCAAGGATTATTGTACCATCTCTATCTATAAATAATACTTTTTTACTCATGATATAATATTTTCTAATGCGTTTATAAGCGCTTCGTTTTCTTCTTCTGTTCCAATTGTGATTCTTAAACAGTTATCACACAATAAAACTTTTGACCTATCTCTCACCACAATTTCATTGCTTACCAACTGATCGTAAATCAATTTGGCATTATACATTTTTACAAGTAAAAAGTTAGAATCAGATGGATAAACCTTTTGGACCTGACTTATTTTTCTAAGCTGAAGACCCAATAATAATTTCTCTGCATTTAAAAATGCAACCATCTCGTTTTTCTTAGCAATATTTACTTCTGACAACGCGTCCAATGCAATATCCTGGGTAACTTGGTTTATATTATAAGGTGGTTTAATTCTGTTTAAAATATCGATAATTTCTTCGCTTGCAAAGGCCATTCCTAATCGAATTCCAGCTAACCCCCAAGCTTTTGAAAACGTTTGCATTATCACCAAGTTTGAATAAGCATCTAATTCCTTCAACCAACTTTTATCCTCTTCAAAATCAATGTATGCTTCGTCAATAACTACCAAGCCATTGAAGTTATTCAACAAGATTTTAATAGACTCCTTTGCAAGGCAATTTCCAGTTGGATTATTCGGAGAACAAACAAAAAGAAGTTTAGTTTTTGAATCTATAGAATCAATAATTTTTTCTGTATCTAATTCGAACGAATCGGTCAAAGGCACTTCTTTTACTTCAACGTTGTTTATAGCGGCAGACACAGTATACATCCCATATGTAGGAGGCAGGATAATTATGTTATCCTGACCCGGCTCGCAGAAAGCTCTGACTAAAAGATCTATTGCCTCATCGCTTCCATTTCCTAAAAATATTTGATCTTCAGAAACACCTTTTATTGCTTTCAATCGAGTTTTAATAGCAGATTGTGCAGGGTCAGGATATCGATTGTAATTCTTATCCGTGGCAGATCCCAAGGCATTTTCATTTGCATCAAGCCATATCTTAGCCTCACCGCTAAATTCATCTCGAGCAGACGAATACGCAGTAACTGCTTTGATATTACTTCTAACTATTTTATCTAAATCAAACATTACAATGTCTTCAATCTAACACTTACAGCATTCTTGTGACCAATCAATTCTTCGGCCTCAGCCATGATTTCGATTACTGGTCCTAATTTCCTTAACCCTTCTTTTGTTATCTTTTGATAGGTGATTTTTTTCACAAAACTATCTACAGATACACCACTATAAGCAGAAGCATACCCATTTGTAGGTAAAGTGTGATTTGTCCCTGATGCATAATCACCTGCCGATTCAGGAGTATATTCTCCAATAAAAACCGAACCCGCATTAATTACATTATCGACGAAATAATCCTGCTCATCTGCGCAAAGGATTAAATGCTCTGGAGCAT
>JABSPR010000140.1 GCA_013214975.1 Flavobacteriales bacterium | reverse complement strand
TAGTTTCCTTTTATAGTTCCTTTCCTTTTTATACAGAATAGTTAATTCTTCTTCGCTCTCTTTTATAAATATATTAGCTCTTTTTCCCATACTATAAATATACGAAATATATAGGCAGCTTTGAATTTAAACTGGTATTACTCCGATGAGAACGGTTTGGTGGGGGTAGGAACTTTTCAATTTAATGATGCTGAAAATGATGTAAAAGGTCTTAAGTCAGGAAGTATAAAGGGGCTTGATTTAAATTTTGAAGAGAATGTAGAGTATATGATGGCAAACGCTGTTTATAAATCGATTGGCGAAAATAAGTGGATGTATGCTTGGTTTGAAAGTGGCCCTAATGATAATAATATTATTACGAGAGGATCAGGAAATATGGATTTCGTAATAAGATATCATGGAGTCGCGGAAATGAACTCTGAAACGTTTATGTTTGAAATAAAGGATGTTAAGCTTGCTAGTAGTAAGCTGCATTTAGCAGGAGGAGTAGCTTATAATAATTATGATGCTGGAAATTATACATGGGCTTATTCAATGAAAAATTTAGGATTCAGTTGGATTTCGGTAAAGTCTTCTTCGGAAATAAATGGTTTATTTAATGGAAAACGGCAAAATGGGGCTGACTATCCATGGTATAAAAGTTATAATTATATTAGTATTGGTGGGGATGATGATATTGACCAGAAAGCTATAAAAGCAGGATATGATAGGTAAATTAAATAGCATTATAATTTTAGTATTAATTGCGTCAATACTGGTAGGGTGTTCATCGAATGACTCAGAGTTGGAAGCAAAATCATTTTATAAGGATGAGATTGAATCTATTGATTTGCATCTTTTATCGAATCATCGAATGTATAAACGTGGTAGTGCATATGTATTCGCTTCAATTGATTATAATGATGAGTACTTTGTTCTGTATAAGGATTCGTGTGAAAAGTTTTTGAAAAACAAAAAACATGTTGACTCTCAGCAACAGCTCGGGACGGTGATATTAGGTGTGTGTGATAGTGTGATACCATGTTTTGATGATTTAAAATTAGTAGCATTAAATTATAAGAATACTTTAATCAAGGATATGATTGAATTACAAATTTCACAAAATACAATTGTTGTGATTGTTCGTAATTCTAATTCTAAAACTCAGCAATACCTAATTAAGAAAAATGCTATTGCATTAGGAGATAGCTGGTATTACTATTTGTCGAATGGGAGGCAGTTTGATAATTAGAACTGCAAAAGTGCCAGTCTGAAAAAACGTAAAGCAATATAAGCCTTTGAGAAATCAGAGGCTTTTGTTTTGGAATTAGTTTTGGTTCTTTGGTAGTAGATGCGCGAACGGATACTTGGAGTCGTTGTCTTGTAGCTTTACAATGTAATTGATAGCTCTAAGAAATAGGGCTTCGTTGTTTTTATACTTGGGCGGTATTTGGTTGGCTATCTCTTTTTGCTCGTAGATCATTAAAGTTTTTTGGAAACCTATTGTCTCATCTGGTGTTAGTTGTAAATAAAGGTATTGCGCTAGTTTAACAGGGTCGGAAGAATTAGGGAAATTACTGTCGTTTAAAGCAATATCCAAGAAGCCGTTAATGTCGTGGTCGTCTTGTTCTAATATGTTTTTAAGAAAAGAGATGTAGTTCATCAGCGAGAATTATTTGTAAGCATCTCTAGTTTTAGCATCTCTCAGAAAAGCATCAATAGTTGCAAAGAGATGTTCTTTGTCTGTTTGGTCTAGTTGCGAAATATCTTCTAATCTTTTAAGGGCTTGGTTATCTATCACCATTTTTGTTTTGCCAACCAAGTAATCCAAAGAAACTTCTAAGGCATCAGCCAGCTTAACTGTAACATCAATAGAAGGAGAAATCAGATTACGTTCGTATCGTCCAAGAATATCGCCAGAGGTATCTATTATTTTACCGAGAGCTGATTGAGAAAGGCTTTTGCTCTTTCTTAAGAGCATGATGTGTTCACCGAGTGTCATATTAATTAGTAGTTAAATAGATCATTATTTATTGATAAGGGCAAAAGTATAGTATTAAAAGGTCTTATAAAAACCAAATAGTACTTTTGTAATTTAGACCAATCATTTACATATTGCTACCAATAGGTCTTAAAAATATATTTTTCCAATGTCAGCAAAAAAGTTCAATACACTAAATCCCGAATCCTTAATCTATCAAAATGAAATCTTAAAGCTAACCGTGCTAGGCGGTATTAAGCTTGAAGGTTTAGATAGAATGCGCAGCACTTTAAAAATAGAATTGAAAAATAGCAGCGTTCCACCAGTTCGCCACAACTTAGATCTGTACAACGATACCCAAACAGAAAAACTAATAAGAAAAACAGCAGAGAAATTAGAGATAGGCACCAGTGTAATAGCAGCGAGCTTATCAGAATTAATTGAGCAACTAGAAGCATACAGGTTAGATCAAATAAAAAAGTCGGAGGCCGACAGCCAAATAATAACCAAAGTATTATCAGCACAAGAAAGGCAGATTTACATAGGCGGAAGTAGAAAGAGTAATGAAAGAACGTTAGAGTTAAAATCAAATCAGATCATTGAGCTGATGGAATACCAATACACCACAAGAAATGAATTACTAAAATACCGAGAAGCAGAAACCGATCTACTGTTTTTATCTACACCAACAGCAGGGAAATTAAAAGCCACAGGAAGCGGAAAATTAGATATTTGGAAAAGCTTAAGAAATGACATTAGAAAGTACAATCCTAAGTTTATTAACTTCAAACAAGTACGGACAAGTGTAATAACTCATTGGTTAAAGCAATACAATCTTAGGCAAGTTCAACAAATGGCAGGACATAGATATGTGAGTAGTACAGAAGCTTATTTAGTGAATCAAACAGAAGATTTACAGAAAGATATTGACGAGTTCCATCCGTTTTAAACTTGATGTTCCAAATTGGAATATCAAAATGAAGCAGTAATTTTACACACGAAATAATACAAAATATGAGCAAAGAAGTAGGAATACAGGGCAAACGCACCTAAATCATAACTATCTAAATATCAGTTAATTGTATTGTTTTTATCGTTAATTATACGTATGTTTATCTGATAATCAGATATTTATACTAATGAGAGAAGGAGGTTTCTTATTGTATTTTTCAGGGATGAAAGATCCTCGTGTTGAACGGACTCGCTATCATCTTTTAGATGATATTGTTTTCATATCTATTGCTTCAGTACTGAGTGGCGCCGAATCATGGAATGAAATGGAGCGTTATGGGAATTT
>JABSPR010000139.1 GCA_013214975.1 Flavobacteriales bacterium | reverse complement strand
TTATTGAAGTTACAGAATAATAATCCAAATGCTTTCGTGCGAACTACCTAGTCGTAATCTCTGATTATATCTGCGTTTTTCTCAACTGGAAAAAAGTACCTAATATCTGCAGTTAAAAATCCTCCAACGAGATTAAACATAACATTTTCTGGCAATTTACTGTAATCAATAATGGTAGTATAAAAGTCAAGAAATGGTCTTTTATATGTAGCGCCAACATAAAACTTTCCTTTTTTTCTAGTTCTAATATCTATCCCAACATTTGCAACTACTCCTGGAAGAACCCAATACTTTCTTCTTGAAAGATGAATGTAATTCGTATCCGAAGTTTTAACATCAGAGGGGTACCATTCCATAGAAACTCCCAAAGAATTATTCATATAAACGTTGTCAAATAATTTAATGTACACCAACGCACTTAGCGGGATTTCATAGCTCACGATTCTAAACTTATCACTCACTAAGAAATCTTCCCCTGCCAATTCAAGGCGATAGTTTCTGCGGACAAAATTAATTCCTGTCTCAACCGAGAACTTAGAACTAATTTCTCGTCGTGCTATCATTCCAGCCGAATAACCTATTAACTTTTCGATTGAATAAATGACTCCTCCCCTTACCCTAGATTGTGTTTTATCGTCTATTAAACTACCTGGGATTACAGGTTTAAACTGAATACCAAAAACATTGACGGGATAGTTTTGCCCATAGGTTGTAGCTGCGCATATGAATAAAATGAATAATAAATATTGAACGGTGCGCATAATGTTTGGACTGTGTCAAATTTACCCCTTTATAAGTAGCAACGCTAAGAGGAGTAGAAACCTCTACTTCCATTTAATACTGCAGCCGATACTTGGAATTTGATTAGTACTAACGCTAGTTTTATTTACTATTGCATCCAACGCCTTTCTTATATCAGAACCGGTAACGGAAAGATCATTTCCTGGCCGAGAGCCATCTAACTGACCTCTATAAACACATTTCAGATCATCGTCAAAAATGCTAAAATCAGGAGTACAGACAGCATCGTATAATTTTGCTATTTCCTGTGTTTCATCATATAAATACGGGAAACTAAATCCATACTCGCTAGCTAGTTCTTTCATTTTTTCAGGAGAATCTTGAGGATAATTTTCAACATCATTAGAACTTATTGCGACAGTTGTGATTCCTTGGCTTTTATAGTCATTGGCTAGGCTTACGAGTTGCTCCATTATATGAATTACATATGGACAGTGATTGCATATAAACATAACAAGAAGACCGTTTCCTATACTCAGCTGATCTAAACTTAGGTTTTCTCCCGTAATTGTATTTAGCAAGTTGAAATCTGGAGCGGTAAAGCCCAGTTCTATTTGCGTAGTTTCTGCTGCAGCCATATTATAAATTTGAACTAAAATAAAAAAGGGATATCAATTTCTTGATATCCCTTTAATTAATTTCTTGAATTTTTATCTAATTATTGTAACGCTACCTGCTACAGTCTCTACACTTTTATCGTTCATGTCTGCACGATTAACTCCATCGAAGCCTCTAGCTGAGATCACATAGAAGTAAACACCATCTGGCACTTCTTCACCGGATAAAGTACGTCCATCCCATGCTGCTTCTGGGTTCTCCCAGTGATATAACTTCTCACCCCATCTGTTGTAGATATCTCCAACAAACGTTTCTAAGTTACAATGTCTAATCATCTCGAAGTAGTCATTAACCCCATCGCCATTTGGTGTAAAGACATCTGGAATGTATAGGCAAGATATCGTTCGTACGTTAAAGGATACACTATCCGAAATAGTACAGTATCCATCTCTACTTACAGTCAGTTTCGCATAGAAGGTAATTGGCATCAGGTTCTCAAAAGTGAAGTATGTTATACTAT
Source organism: Flavobacteriales bacterium (assembly GCA_013214975.1). NCBI lineage: Bacteria > Pseudomonadati > Bacteroidota > Flavobacteriia > Flavobacteriales > Flavobacteriales bacterium. The sequence continues at coordinate 125 of JABSPR010000139.1, read as the reverse complement.
CGCCTTCTGCTTCTCCAACCTCTGTTCGGATCATATCGTCAGAGTCTACATCTTCTACAGCACTCCAGTATTCCCAAATGTTCTCCTCGTACCTTGTGTTATAACTCTGATCTACAAACTGTACA
>JABSPR010000138.1 GCA_013214975.1 Flavobacteriales bacterium | reverse complement strand
CAAAGCAAATAAAGAAGATCGCTATGCTGAGCTAATTCCTCAAATAGAGTCTCTGGTTAAAGGCGAAACGGATGCTATCGCAGTTATCTCAAACATTATTGCTGCACTTAAACAAACCATGCAATGGATATGGATAGGTGTCTACTTTGTAAAAAACAATGAATTAATACTCGGCCCATTTCAAGGAGATGTAGCTTGTTTCCGAATAGAATATGGTAGAGGTGTTTGCGGTACGGCGTGGAAACAAAATGAAATAATACTAGTCGACGACGTAGAATATTTCCCAGGCCATATTGCTTGTAGCGCTCAATCTAAATCCGAAATTGTGCTTCCTGTTTGCAGCGCTAAAAATGAAGTGCTATTGGTTCTCGATATTGATAGCGATAAATTATCTGATTTTGACGAAACGGATAAGAAGGAGCTACAGAAAATTGTAGCTTTGATTCGTAATGTATTATAGACCCAATTTTCTAACCTTTTTATTTGCTTTTGCTTCGGTAATATTCTTTGCTGGCTGTGCTCAAATGGTGGCTCCAAAAGGAGGCGATAAAGACATCGCTCCTCCGGTTGCCTTATCTTTTAAGCCCGAGAATAAAACAACGAATTACCTCCCTAAAAAACCGTTAGAAATTGAGTTCGATGAATATGTAAAAATAGAATCCGCACTAAAAAATATTATCATCTCCCCTCCCATCGATGAAAAATTGGAAGTATTTAGAACCGGTAAAAAAGTTGTCGTTAAAATAAAAAGTGAGCTAGATCCTAATACGACATACTGCATTAAATATGGAGATGCGATTAAGGATATCACAGAAAACAATGTGTTGTCTAATCTAGAATATGTGATATCTACTGGAGCAGTAATTGATTCTGCAAAGATTAGCGGAGTTGTTAGAGATGCCCTAACAGACAGACCAGTAAAAGACATTCAGGTTTATGCCTATTCCAATAACGAAGACTCCATACCCTACAAAAGCATACCAAGTTATTATGCCGTTACAAACGATTCTGGCCTTTTTGAAATCTCTTATATGAGGCAAGGAGCCTACAAAATATTTGCCCTTAAAGACGATAACCGCAACATGATATTTGATATACCGTCTGAATATATTGGCTATGCGGAAGGTATGGTAGAAGCAAATGATTCATCAATTATTGAAATAGTTTTATTCCAAGAAGATTATGAATTGCAATCTACCCACAAGATTATTAACCGAGGAGACAAGTATGTAGTTCCATTTAATCGACCTACAGAAAACTTAACTCTTTCTGGTAACAACATATTAGATAACTACTGGAACCAGGAGAAAGACTCGCTTACTTTTTGGATGGAGTCTAACCGGCCCGACACAATACTTATTAAATTAAGCGACTCTCCATTTCAAGATACAATCTACCTCATAAGGCCAAAGGAAATTGAGGTGGATACTTCAATAGAGCAGTATCTAAACGTAAGTGCCAAATTAGGCAAGCGCGGTAGGTTCGAGTTCTTCGAGGAGTTCTATTTACGTTTCCCTGAGTTAGTCTATGAATATGATGTAAACCTTCTTGCATTATTAGAGGATACAAACATTATTCCGATCAACATAGTGAAACCTTCTAGACCGTTTTTTGAAAATTTACAAATAGATAATAAATGGAAAACAGATACAAAATATAGTCTAACCGCACTTCCAGGCGCATTTAAGACGAAAAAAGGTTTATCAAACGATAGTATTACTATTAGATTCATGACAAAGGATTCGAGTTATTACAGTACCGTAAATATTATTTTACAAGGAGGTAAAGACAATCAAAACTACTTTGCAACGCTAGCAGATAAAAAAGGTGGAAAGCTTGGTGAGGTCAACGTTACCGGAAACGATACAATCACTTTTAATAATTTAGCTAAAGGCAATTATGAGTTAAAATTGACCTACGATTCCAATAACAACCAGAAGTGGGATACAGGAGATTACATGGACAAGAAACAACCTGAAAAAACAATCACCCTCTCTGGAGGAATTGAAACTAAAGAAGGTTTTGAAACTGAGTTAATCTGGGAAATAGAATAAGGCTTAGATAAAGTACGAGGTTCAGTACTTACGATATTTAATATTATAAGAAAGTTTAGCTTCTGGTGACCGCAGTTTTTCTATTTAATCTTATTTTTTCGATTTGTTTCTTCGTTTATCTGAATGTTAGTCACATTGAAATTTTGATTGAGACTATCCGTCAGTTGAGAAAGTAGGCTATCGTATGGAGGATTTTTTCGATTTCCAAAACTTCCATTATACTTTAAATTCAAAATCACTACTACATCGTTATTGTCTGTCCAAAACTTGAAGTAGTGATAAGGGGATCCAAAAAAACCAAGCGTATCAGTTTTGCTGAATTTTTTGTCTTTTTGTAATTTATGCTTAACAGCTAATATGTTGATCTGGTTAAGAATTTCTTCCCTAGCCTGTCCAGATTTGGTTGACTCTATTATGTCATATTTGACGACATACTTCGTTGAATAGAAACACGATGTCAGTCCAAATAAAACTCCAAAAGCTAATAGGTTCTTTAGGCTTAGCATAGATACTAGTAGGTTTGTTCTAATTGACGCTATTGCTATTGTAAGAACTCAGCAGGGACTGGATAACCTAGTTTTTGTGCCTGTAAAGCATCCGCCTTTGCTTGTTGATGATTACCCAACGACTTCAAACATTGCGCTCTTTTAAAATAGTATTCTCCACCTTGTGGATTTAACTGAATTGCTCGACTAAAATCTTGAACCGCGGCGTTTAAATTCCCCAACTCCATGTAGGCTAGTCCTCGCCAGTTAGTGGCCTGTGCATTATTTGGCATATACCTTAAATAATAGTCGTAATCCTGACGAGCCAATTCGTGATTTCCGAGTACGCTATATGTTACTGCTCTGTTTAAGGAAGCTGCATAATAATCTGGATTGATAGAAAGGGCCTTCGTTAAATCTGCAATCGCTTTATCAAACTGTTGCACTTCAAAATATAACGCTCCTAAATTTCCATACACCACAGCGTAATTTGGTTTCAACTCTACACTCTTTTGATAATCTGCAATAGCCAAATCGTATTTCTTTAAATTGAAATATGCATTGCCTCTATTATTATAGCCCATGTAATTCTTTGGCGATAACTGCAACGCTTTATTGTAATTCGATATCGCCAATTCGTACTGTTTATTCTGTCGATAAAGATTTCCTAGATTGTTATAAGCATCATCATAATTCGGTTTTAACTCAATAGCTTTAATATAATCCGCCATTGCAGCCTGTGGGTTTCCGTTATCTAAAAAGAAATTTCCTCTACTGTTATACGCCCCATGCGCCGTTGGAAACGTTTCAATTACATCTCCCCAAAGCGTTGCACTGTTTTCCCAAACTTTGGTTCTTTCATGAGCAGTATAGCTCATAACAATAAACCCAAGAATTAATATTCCGGCAAAAGGCATTTTCCATTTCTTAATCTTTTCTTCTACACTTTCATGCACTCTATGGTAAGCTGTACCAACAATAAATAACAAACCAACGTATGGAACATACGAATATCGTTCAGATATTATACAAGCTCCTAAAGAGATAAATTGAAGCACTAACGCCACCGTGAAAAAATAGAACAATACTCCAAAGACATATTCGCGGTGCTTTCTAAAGTACCAACATGAGGCTCCAATCAATAACGATAAAACCGGGACGATGTAGTAGATGATTGGAAATGCCTCACCTTCCCTTGGATAGGGGTAATAAGAGCATAGCGTTAATGGTAAAAACAACTTATAGATGTACGCCATAAATCCGTACGAGGCGAACATAACTCGATCAATAATTGTGTGATCTCCAATGCTATGCACAGCACCCGATTGGGTGTCCATTGCTACTAAGCCGAAAATGATAGAAAGAATTAGAAACGGTATTTTTTCTATCGCAAGTTTCCATTTAATTTCTTTTGCCATCAGATAATCCATGCATAAAAGAACCATCGGAAATATTACCGCCGCCGATTTAGAAAGCAACGATAAAAACATGAGAAGTAAAGCCCCAACGTAGCTTAAAAGAGAACCATTACGTTGATATTTTCCGAAGCACAACAAACCCAAAAAGAAGAAGAATGTATACAATACATCCTTCCTTTCCGACACCCATGCAACCGACTCCACATGCATTGGATGTATTGCAAAGAAGCCTGCTACTATTATAGATGCATAGAACTTGTTCTTGGTTATCATTTGCACAAAAGCAAACACCAACACCACGTTCACGAGATGTATAAGAATATTTACCAAATGATAATCGAACGGTTCAATTTGCGACTGTGCGTAGTTGAGTGAGAAAGAAAGTATT
>JABSPR010000137.1 GCA_013214975.1 Flavobacteriales bacterium | reverse complement strand
TTAAATTTAATTGGAGCAGGGATAAACTCTCTAACGGCATTCCAATTCGCTCCACTCATAAAACGATCGGATTTAAGTAAGTCTACACTATTCTCCGAATTAACAGAAATGTTGTGGTAAGCATTCGACATCATTATAGCCTTAACTGGAGGGATGTCCGTTAAGCCCAATTTATTAACTAAGAACCTTATTGTTGTTGCGTTTACTAATAATGTTAGCGTAACCGTTCCTGCGATTAAAAACAGAAACTGATCTCTAATTTCAACTGGGATCACCTCTGCATTAGCAACAATTAAAGCCAGAGCCAAACCAATGGCACCACGCAAGGCGCCATACCAAACTACAATGGCATCCTTTACTGGCAGGCCATAGCCAGTGTTTTTCATAAATGGATAACAAGCTGCAATTACAATAGCCCGTACAACATGAATACCGACATAAATTATACCTAACATAATGAAGTTCGCCATCGAAAATTCAACTCGAATTGCAATTACAACTCCCACTATAAGGAAAAGTAAACAGTTAGCTATAAAGCCTGCCAGCTCCCAAAACTCGTGCATAAAATGCTCCACCTCAGGACTAATCCTTGTTCTACCAACTCCCGCCATTACAAGGCCTAAAGCAACTAATGCTAGCACCCCTGAAACGTGTAAAAAATGTTCTGCTGCAAAGAATGCAAGGTACGCGGCAGCTACGATTACACTAATCTCAACTAATGCATCATTGAATACTTTCTTAACCCATGCCAAAACTACACCGCCTATAATTAGTCCGACAACCGTACCACCAACAGCTACATATAAAAACTCTACAAACCCATTTGTTTCTGAAGCAGAACCAGTGATCCCCAAGAAAAACACCATAAAAATTACAATTGCCGTACCGTCATTTAGCAATGATTCCCCCTCGATAAGGGTACCCAGCTTTTTACTAGCACCAAGCTCCTTTAACAACGCTACCACTGCAACAGGGTCAGTTGCGCTAATCACAGAACCAAACATTAACGCCATTGGCCAACCCCAGCCTTCAAATCCTATTCCTAGCATCTGACATCCAATAACCATTGCCGCAGTTAGACCTAAAGCGATACAAATTCCTGGGACAGCTAGTATCGTGGCGTTTGTTACCGACTTTTTAAATACGTGCACATCCATGGCAAAGGCCGCCTCGAATATCAATATTGGAAGGAATACAAAAAGTAACAAATGTGGATTAATGTTAGCCGCCCAATCCATCGATTGGTGTATGATATGAACATCCATTTCCATAAAACCAAACTCCCAAACATCAAAGAAACCTTGTCGAGCAAGTAATCCCAGACCTAATCCGAACAACAATAGCATAACGGTAAACGGTATGGGACTTTTCTTTAAAAAGTGCCGAGTAGCAGCGCCTACAAGAAGTGCGATAATGATAAAGAAAAGGGCATCTAAGCCATGTGAATCATGCCCTCCAGCGTGTTCTTCACCACCATGACCTACAGCTTCTTGCGTAGCATGATGATCTAATTCTGTGTGCTCCGAACTTTCTATTTTAACCACATCGTTTGCTAAAACCATCATATTAGACAACCCAGCTATATTTATAGAAAGGAAAGTAATTAATAGTATTCTCTTCATAATCGTATTATTTAGTAGGTATCTACAAGATTCACCAATTTCTTCAGATGCTCTTGCTTTATAGGTTCTCTTATACTCTTTGAGCTTTTAGTAAAATAAGTATGAGCATTTAAAAACTTCACTTGCATCTTGTTCCAGTCTTCAACAGAAAGTGTTATTCCGTTTGCATTCAATTCTCTAAATAGTGTTATTCCTATAGTTTCAAAATCTCCTCGACCGAGATAATCTAGATCTGAATCACATATAATTTGTTGTAGTTTAGTACTAGGAGACTGCGGGATTTTAGTAGCCATGATGATACCACATATCTTATCAATTTCCTTTTTGTTGAATCCTAATCCTGGAAGATCTTTTCGTGCGATTCCACAACCAACTTCTTCATGATTCTCGCCGCTAACCGTAAAGCCCGAATCGTGATAAAGGGCTGCCACTTTTAGAAGATCCATCTCGTTGTCCTTAATATTTTCCATTATACCCAGGTTTACTGCCGCGTTGTGCACATCGAGTGTATGACGATAATCGTGGTAAAACCTATTCTGTGGCAACTTTCTTTTCAATAGTTTAAAAACTCTCTTCCTCGTTTTTATAACCCGATCCGATTCTACCTCCCCTTTTACGAAATACATATCTATCTCTCCTTTCCCTTTCGCTTCTATCTTTCCTCTATGCTCACAATTAAAATATTTACCAACTAGATTATAAGTAACTGCCGAGATATTCAATTTTCCGGGTTCACTATTACTCTCCATCCGAGCAGCAGTATTCACCGTATCGCCCCATACATCGTATGTAAATTTTTTGTATCCAACTACCCCTGCTACTAAAGGACCCGAATGAATTCCTGCACGCATTTCCCATTTTATCTTGGCATGCTTACCTCGTTCCTTTAAATAGGCAATCATATCCAAAGCTGCTCTTACGCTCTGTACGGCATGCATTTTTGATTTTTTAGGCAATCCACAGGCAGCCATATATGCATCCCCAATTGTTTTAATTTTCTCCATTCCATGATTACTCATTATATTATCGAAGTGGTGAAATATATCGTCGAGTTCATTTACCAACTCCTGCGGATTCATTTTAGAAGACTGCTTAGTAAAACCTTTAAAATCGGTAAAAAGCAAAGATGCCTCTGAAAAGGTTTGTGCTCTAGTTTTTCCTTTTTTCTTTAGCTCATCTGCAACTTCTTTTGGAAGAATATTATGCAATAACCGCTCCGACTCATCTTTCTGATGAACGAGCTCATTTGTCCGAATTGCTACTTCTTTTTCAAGCATTTCGTTCTGCTCCTCAATTAATTTTTTCTTCGCATCCTCCTGCTTACGCTTTTCTCTCGCGAGTTGCCTATTCAATATTGAGCTAACAACGATATTAGATAACAGCTGAAGAAAATTTAAATGCTTTATAATGGAACTCACTGCCAAGGCGTCGTTGTCTTGATCGCCCAAAATTAAATATGCCAAAGGTTCCCCTCCTTTAAAAACAGGAAGCACCATATCGAATGATGAAAGGCTATCGCATTCTAAGCTTGAGACCGAAGTGATGTCTGTTACACCTATCAGGTCTCTTTCCACGTCGATATTATCTAGTTCAGAATAGTCAACTTCATATTGAAGTAAACATCTCCATTTTTTTCCTTTACTATACAATAGGAGCTTTTCTATGTTAAGTTCGTTTTTAACAAACATTTCAAACTTCTCGAGGATTTCAAGAACCGGCAAATTATTATTGATGGCATTTGTAATCTCCAATAGAACATCAAGTTGTAGATCCTTAATGTGGATCTTATCTTTAAATCGAGCTACCTTTTTGCCCGATACCCCTTTCTTTTCAGTGTCTGCCATAAGTTATATACCTGATAGATAATTAAATATATGAAAATAAGAATGACTAAATATATAATGAATGAGAAAGGCTGTAACTCAAAATATCTTAAAACCCAAATACAACTTTACCCAGACTAAACACTGTAAACGTAATCAATATGATACCCAGTAAATTTAGCCAAATACCAGTTCTCATCATCGTTTTCAATGCAATCCGATTGCTACCAAAAACTATGGTATTGGGAGGTGTGGCCACAGGTAACATAAAAGCACAAGAGGCGGAAATTGTAACCGGTATCATTAATAATAAAGGATGACATTCTGCCTTAAGCGCCAACTCAATTATTAGCGGTAGCATTAGGAAAGTAGAGGCCGTATTAGATGTAATCTCTGTAAAGAATGTCATGAAAAAACATAAAATCAGCACCATTAACAAAGGAGACAAACCAACAACTACTGTAAGGCCATTTGCAATCCATTCAGCCAATCCGGAAGAAGAAATTCCTGTGGCAAGAGCAAATCCTCCACCAAACAAGAATATTATTCCAAGTGGTAATCTTTCAAAATCCTCCCAAGCAATTAGCGTTTTAGCACCCTCATTTTTAGAAGGAATTAAAAACAATACACTTGCAGAAAGCATAGCTACTGTACCATCAGTTATGTAAGAGGGATATGCGAATACATCTCTCCATCCAGGAATACTAAAAGAACCTATTTCGATGTCGCGCCTAAAGAACCATAGCCCGACTGTTATCACAAACACTAAGCTCACCATCGTTTCTTCGTAAGACATCTTTCCCATTGCCTTCAAATCTTTTTGAATAAAACTTAAATCTATTTTAACCTCATTAGCATCTCTGAAAAACAACGCTTTTAGAATAAAAAAACTTGACGTGAACATAACAAGGCTCAACGGGAAAGCAAACAAAAACCAATTACCAAAATTGATAGCCTCGTAAACGCCAGTATCGCCAAAACGCTCATTGTATAAATTAGCCAACACCATATTGGGTGCCGTGCCAACTAAAGTAGCCATGCCCCCTATTGATGCGGCAAAAGCAACGCCAAGTAAAAAACCAGTAGCCATCTTATCGTTTCTACGTTCGCTCATTTTTTCTACTTGATTTATCACCCCCAGAACAGCGGGTAACAACATCGTTGCGGTAGCCGTATTCATAATCCACATAGACAATAAATAACTGGCCGCCATAAATCCGAGAAGCATTTTTGAAGGTGTAGAACCAGTCAGCACTATTATTTTTAATGCAATCCGGCGATGAAGATTCCATCTTTCAAAAGCGTAGGCTAAAAGAAAACCGCCTACGAATAAAAAGATGATTTTATTCATATACAATGGCGCCACCTCTTTCATCCCCATTATTCCCAAAAACGGAAACAGAATAAGAGGTAAAAGACTCGTAAAGAAGATATTAACGGCTTCAGTAATCCACCAAAGAGCAATCCAAATTGCAACCCCTGCCATGCATGCCAACGGAGTTGCCTGCTCGAAACCACCCATCAATACGAAAGCGAGAAAACCAAAAACTGGTCCTGAGAGTATTTTTAATCTTTGATTCATCAATGACAAAATTCGTTGTGAAATAACAATTAACTTTGATTTCTAAATGCTAAAAATAAGATTCCTAAAGGAATTGTTCACCAGTACTATATGATTCTTAAATACCTCAAATATTTATTTCGAGCTAAAGATGAACATGGTATTCATTCCCCATTTCTTTTTAACTTTTATTTAGACGTTGTAAAAGATCAAACTCCTTTTTATGCCTTTAAACAAATTGAGAAATTAAGAAACGAGTTGCTTTCTTCAAACAAAACAATTGAGGTTTTAGACCTTGGTGCGGGTATGAAGACCGGAAATGGACACACACATTCAATAAAAAAAATCGCAAAGAGTAGTAGTATTAGTCCTAAGTATGGCCAGTTGCTTTTCCGTTTAGTTAATTACATAAAACCGAAAACTATTTTAGAACTCGGCACTTCGCTAGGGATCAGTACTTTGTATATGTCTATCCCATCTTCTACTACAAAGGTTATAACCATGGAGGGTAGCCCAGAGAAAATCAAAGTAGCAAAAGGTAATTTTGATAAACTGAATGCTAGAAATATAGAAACTGTTGAAGGTAATTTTAACGATACCTTGTCTAAGGTTCTTGCCGAAAACCCGTTGATTGATCTTGCTTTTATAGATGGGAATCATCGAAAAGAACCAACACTAAAATACTTCGAGCAGATTGCAGCCAATACAAATGAAGATTCCGTTATTATTTTCGACGATATTCACTGGTCAGACGAAATGGAGGAAGCCTGGAATATTATTATTGCAAAACAAGAAGTTAAATTGAGCTTAGATCTTTTCTATTTCGGAATTATATTCTTTAAAAAGGAGCTATCCAAAGAGAATTACGTCCTTAGATTTTGAGTTAAATCTATATATAGTACCTTCATAGAAGAACAAAAATTACATCAATTTGAAAGTCTACACAAAAAAAGGGGATCAAGGAGAAACTTCTTTGATAGGTGGAATCCGCGTTAAAAAAAACAACATTAGGATTCAAGCTTATGGAGATGTTGATGAGTTAAATTCTTTTGTTGGTGCCATTCGCGACGAACAATTACCTGGCAATATTGAAAGCGTAATTATTCAAATCCAAGAAGACCTATTCTGTATTGGAGCAATGCTTGCCTCACCAGACCCTAATAGCAAAATGAAGATCCCGTTTATACAAGAAGATCACATAATCGCATTAGAAGAAGAAATTGACGAGATGGAAAAAGAATTACCCGCCATGAAAAAATTTGTTCTGCCTGGAGGAAACGTTTCTGTTTCTAAATCACATATTGCAAGAGGTGTTTGTAGGCGCGCTGAGCGAAGCGTAATTACATTGTCGGAAACAGAAAAAACAAATAACCTTTCGATTAAATATCTAAATCGACTAAGCGATTATTTATTTGTTCTATCACGAAAACTCACTCAAGATTTCGGTGCTAAAGAAATTCCTTGGATTCCCAGTTTCTAATATTTATATTCGCGCAAAATAGCAGAATAAAATATAATAGAAATAAAGAATGTATTGGACTTTAGAATTAGCTTCTTTCTTATCAGACGCACCTTGGCCTGCGGCTAAAGAAGAACTTATCGATTTTGCCATGAGAACTGGCGCACCATTGGAAGTAATCGAAAACTTACAAGATATTGAAGAAGAAGTAGACGGACATATCTACGAAAGCATGGAAGAAATTTGGCCTGACTATCCTACCAAAGATGACTTCCTTTTTAACGAAGAAGAATATTAGCTTGCTTTAGCTCCCCTCTCCCCTTTGCTAGATCTTTCTAGCATTAAATCAGCTATTTTTAAGGTTGTGTTTCGCGACGCGATTTAAATCAGTAAACTAATATCTTAATGGCATCCTTCTCCTCCTTTCTTAATAACCTATTCGGAAATAAATACGAAAAGGAAATCAAATTACTTGATCCTTATGTGGAGAGCATCCATGAAGCAACTGCAAAGTTTGCAAGTATTAGCGATGACGAGTTAAGAAATAAAACTGCGGAGTTTAAAGGACGGATTAAAGAATCTGTTAAATCTCAAGATGCCGAAATAGACAAGATTCGGGAAACCATTAAAACGGATAAATCTCTATCTATCTTCGATAAAGAAGATCTATACAATAACATTGACGAGATTGAGGAAAACAAGCTTTCCGCTGTCGAAGAAATGTTAATGGAAATTCTACCTGAAGCATTTGCAGTAATAAAGGAGACGGCAAAGCGACTAAAAGAAAAAGACTACCTCGAAGTACTAGCTACAGAGCAAGATCAAACTTTTGCTGCACAAAGAGATTCTATAGAAATTATTGATGGCAAGGCTCGTTGGAGTAGCACGTGGAATGTTGCTGGAACTAACCTGAAATGGGACATGGTTCACTACAATGTTCAACTTACAGGTGGAATCGTTTTGCACCAAGGCAAGATTGCTGAAATGGGAACAGGTGAGGGTAAAACACTTGTTGCAACTCTACCTGTTTACCTAAATGCTCTTGCTGGAAGAGGAGTTCATATTATTACCGTAAATGACTACTTGGCAAAAAGGGATTCGGAATGGATGGGACCTTTATATGAGTTTCATGGCTTAACGGTTGCTTGTATCGACAGGCACCAACCGAACTCTCCTGAACGTAAAGATGCATACAATGCAGACATCACTTTCGGAACTAATAACGAATTCGGTTTTGACTACTTAAGAGACAACATGGCTTCTAGTTCAGAAGACCTCGTTCAAAGAAAACATCATTTCTCCATTATTGATGAGGTGGATTCGGTTCTTATCGATGATGCCAGAACTCCTTTGATTATATCTGGTCCAACCCCAAGTGGAGACAAACATGAATTTAACGAGCTTAAACCTAAGGTAGAAAGGTTGATGAATGCTCAACGTAAATTCGTACAAACTGCATTAACCGACGCTAAAAAACTGCTTAGTGAAGCTGCTACTTCTACGGATAAAAAAGCTGCCAACGAAAAGGAAGATGATGGTTGTCTTGCACTTCTTAGAGCACATCGTGGTTTACCAAAAAACAAAGCTTTAATTAAGTTCTTAAGCGAGCCTGAGATTAAAACGAAACTTCAGAAGACAGAGAACTTCTATATGCAAGAGCAATCTAAAAACATGCATATAGTAGATGATGAGCTTTACTTCACTATTGATGAATCGCATAATTCGATTGACCTTACAGATAACGGAATTAATCTCATCACAGAAAATAGCGACGATCCGAATTTTTACATCATGCCAGATATCGGCAGTGACATCTCGGACTTAGAGAAATCAGGGCTTCCAGAAGAAGAGGAAGCCAAACAGAAAGAAAAGTTAATTCAAGGGTACGGAGAAAAATCAGAACGAATTCACACGATCAATCAATTACTTAAAGCCTATACTTTATTCGAGAAGGATACAGAGTATGTAGTGATGGACAACAAGGTGAAAATTGTTGATGAGTCTACTGGTCGTATCATGGATGGCCGACGTTATTCAGATGGATTGCACCAAGCTATTGAAGCTAAAGAGAACACCAAGATTGAAGCTGCTACACAAACGTACGCTAGCATTACCTTACAAAATTACTTTAGAATGTACCACAAGTTATGTGGGATGACAGGAACGGCGGAAACTGAAGCAAGCGAGCTTTGGAACATCTATGCATTGGACGTTGTGGTAATTCCTACCAACAGACCAATAATAAGAGACGACCGTGAAGATTTTGTTTACAAAACAAAAAGAGAAAAATACCAAGCTGTAATTGACGAAATAGAAGAGCTCACAAAAGCAGGTAGACCCGTTTTAGTTGGTACCACTTCTGTCGAGATTTCTGAACTTTTAGGCAAGATGCTTAAAATGAAGAAGATTAAGCACTCTGTACTTAATGCAAAATTACACCAACGTGAAGCGGAAGTGGTAGCAGAAGCGGGTTTCGCTGGTGCCGTTACTATTGCCACAAACATGGCAGGAAGAGGAACAGACATCAAACTTACCCCAGAAGTTATAGAAGCTGGCGGTTTAGCTATTATTGGAACAGAACGTCATGAATCAAGAAGGGTAGACAGACAATTAAGAGGTAGAGCAGGTAGACAAGGAGATCCGGGATCTACTCAGTTCTTCGTATCTCTTGAAGATAATTTAATGCGACTTTTTGGTTCGGAACGTATCGCGAAAATAATGGACAGAATGGGAATCGAAGAAGGTGAAGTAATTCAGCATTCGATGATTACCAAATCTATTGAGCGAGCACAAAAGAAAGTCGAAGAGAATCATTTTGGTGTAAGAAAGAGATTATTGGAATACGACGATGTGATGAATGCACAACGTGAAGTTATTTACAAGAAACGAAGAAACGCTCTTAATGGTGAGCGATTGAACGTAGATGTTTCCAACTCTATCAATGATGTATGTGCTTCTGTAGTGGATGAGTACAAAGACTTTGGCGATTACGAAGGGTTTAAGTTCGAAACGCTTAAAACGCTTTCAGTTAACACGAACATTTCTGAAAATGAATTCTCTGAAAGTAAATCAGACGACTTAGCAGACAAGCTTTTCTTGAACGCACATGCCGGCTTTAAAAGTAAGAATATAGATATTATTAATAGTGCAATGCCTCTAATAAAAGACTTAGTTGAAAAACAAAGTACGTACGAGCAAATGGTAATTCCGTTTACGGATAACAAAACGCCTATTAAAGCAATCATCAATTTAGAGGATGCTATCGAGAATGATGGAATGGAGATCGTAACAGCCTTCCAAAGAAGCGTAACGCTAATGATGATCGACGATGCTTGGAAAGAGCATTTACGTGAGATGGATGACCTTAGACAAACTGTTCAAAATGCAGTCTACGAGCAAAAAGATCCTTTATTGATTTACAAATTCGAGTCGTTTGAGTTATTTAAAACAATGCTGGACAATGTAAATCGAAAATTAGTAAGCTACCTTATGAAAGGTGGATTACCTAAATCGGCTTCTCAAGAAAATCTAGCACCTCCTGTCGAGAGAAGACAAGAACAACTTCAAACTTCTAAGTCGGAATTTGGGAATATTAGTTCTGGTGGAGAAGGAGTTTTAAATGGAGAAGACAGACCTGATGCTCCTAAAGCTGAACCGGTACGAGTTGAAAAGAAAGTTGGCAGAAACGATAATTGCCCTTGTGGAAGTGGCAAGAAATTTAAGCACTGCCACGGAAAGTAGAGATATTAATCTCTACCAATCTTCGTCATCATCTTCACTACTATCTGCATCATATTGATAGTCGTCTTCGTCTAAAACGACTCGCTTAGATACGAAATCTGTTTCTAATACCTTGAAGCTAGTTCGTCTATTTAATTGATGTGCCTCTTCTTCTAAATCATCCGAATCTAAGCCTCTAATAAACTTCTTACCCATTATATCCCCTGCTTTAAAAGAACCCAAGTCTTCTTCCAGTTCTCGAGGATTATCCTCACCATAGCCTTTTGGTGTTAGGCGTTCCTTCTCGATATTATTCTCAATTAAATAATCAACACATGCCTTTGCTCTTTTTGCCGCGAGAGATTTGTTGTATTTACTATCTCCTCGATTATCCGTATGTGATCCAAGCTCAATCGTAATATTAGGATTACCATTTAACGTCGTTAATAAAATATCCAACGATTTTTTCGACTCTGCTCTTAGATCCCATTTAGCTACATCGTATAAGATATTTGGCAAGATGATTGGCTTAACCGTATTCTGCAAATACATATTTTGTGTGAATGTTGTATCTCCCCTCACATCATATGTACCAATTTCAGCACCATCATTTAAAAACTTATCTAGAGTAGCTTCCATATCGTAAGCTCTATTCTGCTCTAATTCGAACGAATAAAATCCAGTTGAATCAATTGTATCTGTTAACACCTGCCCATCTGCTGTAGTAAGTGTAACAAACCCTCCAGGCAAGGCTTCTTTCGTTTCTTTATCGTAGGCATACCCTTCTAATTTGATGGTGTATATCTGCCAAAGGAATTCATAGATATCATCTCTTCCTCTACCCTCTATTCGGTTTGAAGAAAACAGCCCTTCTTCTCTTCCAGGTTTAAAGAGTATAGAAAAATCATCGGCAGTTGAGTTAACAGGATACTGCAGGTTCTCTGGTTTACCCCAGGCATCTCCCTCTTTTGTCGACTTAAATATATCTAAGCCTCCCATCCCATCGTGAGTGTCCGAAGAAAAATATAATACTCCATCACTTTTAATAAATGGGAAAACTTCATTACCCGAAGTATTAATTGACGGTCCAAGGTTTTTGGCTTTTGTCCATTGCTTGCCTCTCTTATTATAAGTAGTAACATAGATATCATTCCCACCAAAACCTCCAGGCATATCCGAAGTAAAGTATAACGTGGCATTATCTTTTGCCATTGAAGGATGCGCACATATAAAAGTATCTGAAGAGATTGGGATCAGCATAGGATCCCCGAACCCTTTACCTTTCTTCTTGGCCCAATAAATTTCACATCCTACGGCTCTCTTCTTTTCTGTTTTACACGAGGTGTAAAAAACTGCGTTATACTTTTTGTTGAATGAAGTGGCCCCTTCTCCATATTCTGTATTAATAGATCCTTCTACAACAGCCGGTTTACTCCACTTCCCTTTTCGTCCTCTTTTAGAGATAAAAAGATCCGTGTATTGCTCACCTGTCCTACCATCATCTTCAGAGCCAGTGGCTTCCTTCCTACTCGAAGTAAATATTATCGTTTTAAATTTCTTTTCTACATAAGCACCGGAAAACTCACTGTACTTAGAATTTATTTCGGCCATATTCCTAATCGACCATTGTGTCGGTGATTTAATCCATTCTTGCGCTCTTTTACAATTTGCATAGTCTCTAATACCAATTTCATCATATGGCACTTTAGATAAATACAATCTGTAATTCACCTCTGCATCCTCGAATTTTTTATTGAAGGCTTGTGCGTTTGCCAATCTTAAAATAGAAATTGGATCAAAATATTTTCCTGAAACGGATTTTTTATACCACGATTCCGATTTTCTGATGTTTCCACTGAGCCTATATGACTCTCCTAAATTAAAACACACTCTAGCTTTTTCAAGCTTATTTATCTTCTTCGCTCTCGGATAAAGTTTCTCGTATAAAAAACATGCGACGTTATATTCCTCTCTCTCAAAAGCTCTATCTGCTTTGATGAACATATCGGTTTGTGCAAACAAACTCCCCCCATTAAACAATACTACTAATAGTATTACTACGCCCTTATAAATTCTCATGATTCCAGCTCTCTTAAACTTTATGACACTAATTTAAGCAATCCTCCTCGACACATCGTTAATAAAAATTGTTCCAGTGGCATGAATTATGAACAGAATTTATTTTTCTTTGAAAATCTATTATTTAACAATTAAAACTTTACAAAATGAGGAGAATGGCAGTGGCATTAGTGTTGATATTATCAATGGCAAGTGCAAGTTTTGGACAATTAATCGGTGGTGAGTTTGAAAAACTTGGATCGCTATATTTAGAAGGGAAATACGAGGATTGTAATGCTAAAGCTTTAAAGTATACAGAATCAGACAAAACAAAAAGACACCCAGAGCCATATCTCTACTTAGCCATGTCTAACTATCAAATCGCAGATTCTGATGATAAGAAACTAACAGAAACCTATCCTAACGCACTTAAAGATGCTATGAAATGGGCAGCTAAGTTTAAAAAGAAAGACAAAGAAGATGACTACTACACAAAGAGTTCTAAGTTCTTAAACAAACTAAAAACTAAAGCATTAAAAATTGCCGATGAGTTTTATGCTGCCAAGAATTATAAAAAAGCGGCCTTCTACTTCAAAAGTATTTATAATTTCTCAGCCGATCCAAACGTGAAATTCATATGGGGTATGTGCGATCTTAATTTGAGAAGTACAGGTCAGGCTACATTAAGTATTAGCTCGGCTGCTAAAGAATTAAATAGAATGTTTGCTAAGGGTGAATACAATTCAGAAAATAGCACTGCGTATGAGCTCTCATTAAGCCTTATCGAATATTCTGACCACCTCATGACCACAAATAAAAAAGACTCTGCACAGAAAACTATTGTTATGGCCAGGAAATTACTTCCCGGCGATGAAGATGTACAGGCTCAGTTTGGGAAGCTGATGGAATAATGAGAGAATACATTGCCGCACTGAAAGAAGCCTTTGAGGAACATAGCAATGCAGAAATTGCCGCGCAGCAAAAAGCCTATATGCGAAACCAGTTTGAGTTTATAGGCTTAAAAACCCAAACTCGAAGGGCCGCTTCAAGACCCTTTTTAGTAAAAGAATATTTACCCGTAAAATCGGTGATGACAAAAATTGTGGTAGAGCTTTGGAATGAAGATTCTAGAGACTACCACCATTTTGCGCAAGAGCTCTATTTAAAATATGTAAAGCAAATAGAAAAACGCGACATTGAAATGTTTGGATACATGATTGCAAACCAATCGTGGTGGGATACGGTAGATTTTATTGCACCAAAATTAGTCGGAGCTTATTTCAAGAAATTCCCAGAAGAGCGAGACAAAATTATTAAACATTGGTTGGCTTCCGATAATATATGGCTTCAACGTAGTTGCGTTATCTTCCAACTGAAATACAAACACGAATTAGATACAATCTTTTTAGACTATGTAATTAACCAATTACTCGGTTCTAAAGAGTTCTTCATCAATAAAGCCATCGGTTGGATGCTTCGAGAATACGGTAAAACAAATGCCGCCTGGGTAGTAGACTTTGCTTATCGCACAGAATTACACTCTTTAAGTAGACGTGAAGCGCTTCGAATTATTTATAGCTAAATGAATATTGAAGAACTTCGAGATATATGTATTTCACTTCCACATGTAACGGAAGATATTAAATGGGGAAATAATTTATGCTTCCTCGTTGTAAACAAAATATTCCTAATTTCTGCAATGGACGAATCTCCTATTCGAGCATCGTTTAAAATCCCCTATGATCTATTTAATCATTTAATTGAAAGAGACGGGATTTATCAAGCTCCATATCTGGCAAAAAGACAATGGGTTATGATAGAAAATATTGAATATTTATCGACCGAACAATGGAGGGGATTTACAAAACAATCTTATAATTTGATTGTCTCCAAACTCTCAAAAAGGATACAAGAAAAGCTCAAATAAATCGATGTAAGAAATTCCTGTTTTTTGTACAAAAAATTATATCGTATTTTTGAGTCAACGGAATGGTTATGAAACACATACTACTTATCTCACTTCTCGCTTTATTAGTAACGGCTTGTCATGAGGAACAAGCGAGCAGAAAACGAATAATAAGCGATTGCACAAAGACTGTACAGCAGGTGGGCAACGTCGACGAAATTCTCGCCCATAGATATTGCAGATGTGTGGCAGATACGCTTATTACAGTTTTCTCCGACATAGACATAGATAAACACTTAATACTTGGGGATGAAGACCGGTATGAATTATACAAATCCCATACAAAACACTGTATGATTAAGCTCGCAAATCCGGCAAAAGACATGTCAGTAAAAGAGTAATAATACCCTTGTTTATCTATTACTTTAGTTAAAAATACTGTTCTTACAGGGGACTTAAAGGAAAGTCACTGAGCCTCAGTAGTAACAAATCCAATATTTCGGCGTATCTTCTTGTAGCTAATATTATAAGTTATGAAAGAAAAGAAAATCATTATCCTCGCAGCCGTATGTCTATTATTTATAATTAGTTCATGTCATCATGGTAGCGGATACAATTATTCTTCGCATCATAAAAAGAGTACCAAGTACACTAAAGGGCTCGGAAACCACAATAAATCGTCTAGTACAGAAATAGGTTTCTACAAACATCATTAAGATACTGTTCTTATCCTGTTCAATATTCTAAATACATAGAATCGAATTCTATGCTTTAAAGTCGTGGGGATAATTGCAATTTTCACATTCCTAATAGACTGATTTCCATTTAATAACTGGATAACAATCTATTTAGGCAACCTATTATAGGTTAGTGCGTCTAATCATAAACCAACGATGTAAGACATGAAAAAAGCAATTCTACTATTAATAGCACCTTTCTTATTTAACCAAGCATTTGGACAGCTAGCAACTTCCGTAGTAGCAACTGATATTAGTTGCTATGGAGAGTGTGATGGATCAATAGTTGGATCTGTATCAGGCAGCACCCCCTTGCCTACCAGTGGTTTAATGAGTTTGGACAAATATTGGGAACCACAACCAATATTACAGGATTATGCCAAGGCATTTACATTTTCAAGGTAACTTCTAGTGGAGGAATAAGTATAGATTCAATTTCTATTAATGAACCTCTAGAAATCCTAATAACGACCAGCTCAACAAACTCCTCATGTGGTCAATCAGATGGATCTGCTTTTGTTACTTCTATTCAAAATTTTGCTGGTTACTACATTTCTGATTGGGGAAATGGCATGCAGGGAGATGTTATAAGTGGGGTTTCTGCAGGATTATACACCGTAATGGTAACGGATTTGAACGGCTGTAGTACTAGTAGTACGACTTCCATTTATGATAATCCGGGACCAACAATCTCTATTCAAAACATATGGAATACAAATTGTTATAACGGATGCGACGGATATGTGGATTTCCTTATTTACGATGGTACTGCACCATATTCAATAACTGTAGATGGACAGCCTTATATAGGTCTAATGGCTATTCCTCAATATTCATATTCTAATCTATGTGCGGGAAGTCATGAACTAATAATTACAGACGCTAATGGCTGTACAGATATAGCAGTATTTGATATACTGGAACCGGATGAATTTACTATTTCAACAACTGCTACACCGGCTTCATCTGCCTCAAATTCGGATGGAACAGCAACTGCCAATATTGTATCGGGAACAGGTCCTGCAATGTACGTATGGAATGATGCGAATACTCAATTAGCTCAAACAGCATCAATGCTTTCAACAGGAGACTATTGTGTAACTGTAGTTAATAGCTATGGATGTGAAGCGATCTCTTGCACTTTTGTAGACTTCACCACTTCGCTAAACGACTTCGGAGGAAACGAGATTATTTCCGTTTATGGAAAGCAAGTACAGATTAACTCTTCGCCCGATGAAGTTCAGATAAATACAATTACAGGTCAATTGGTTCACTATGCTAAAGTCTCGGGATCTAGTCACTCAGTGGAATTAGAAACAGGTGCTTACATTGTAACTGTTAGAGTTCAAAGGCAAGAAATTTCAAAACAGATTTACATTCAATAGAGA
>JABSPR010000136.1 GCA_013214975.1 Flavobacteriales bacterium | reverse complement strand
CGAAGGCGGACTGTGGTGTAAATACTAAAAAATAAATAGTAGTACAGGACATTATAAGACTTAGTGAAGTAGAGCTGAGGATCTTCAATAATTGGATTTTAATATCCCGTAAAAATAGGAAGGAAATACGACTATAGATTGAAGTTGATTTTGAATCTGTAATTCAAGGAAGGAATTAATACTAAAAATTAAAAAGGTATTAAAGCCAATCTGTTAAGAAGTCTTTCAGGATCTAAACTATCAATTTGTATTGATTGGTAATTTTGTAGTTAATAATCAAATACGAAGAATGAAAACGTTTGCAATAGCCTTGATGGTTATTTTTTTACGAATTACAGTGTGTGCACAAAGTGCGGTAACTGCTCCTTATAATTATTCAAATGGTAATGTTGTTACTCTGGCTGGAGAAAGACTTTCTGGGTTTATCAACTATAGACATTATGGGTATGTGAAATTTAAAAATAAGAATGGTGGCAGATCTAAATATTCTCCAAATGATATAGTTGTATTCGTAGATACAGACGCAAATAGAAGGTTAGTGTCTGTTCATTCTTCTGCTAATAATATAAGTTACTTTCTGCACGAGATAGTTAGAGGAGAATTTCCTTTATATTTTAGTTATGAGTTTATGACGTCAGAGTATCACAATAATATTGTAAAAGGTGAAACAAGACAGGCTAAGTTTCGGGATGAATACGCTAATGCTGTGAATGGAGAACTATTAATTCATTACGATAGTTTAAACGCATCACCGTTCCTTTTTTCTTTCGGCGATGATCTGATAGAAATCCCAAGTCATAACGAGAAATTTAAAGAAGTGATGTCTAAGTATTTTATTGATGATGCCAGTCTTATAGAGAGGATTAGAAATGACGAACTAGGTTTTGATGATTTAATTGAAATATTCGAGATTTTAAAAGTAGCACATCCAGTACCAGAGGATAAGATGACGGTTGAAGAAAATATAAATCTTCAAGCCGGAAAATCAAAATTTCAAGAAGCGAAAGAGTACGTTAATGCCAGTATTTACAACAAAGATTTCTGTATAATGATTGATATGAGTATTCATTCCGGTAAGAATAGAATGTTTGTGTATGATTTCGAAAAAGATTCTATTATAAAGGCTGGATTATGTTCTCATGGGTGTGGCGATAATACATGGGGAGGTGATGAAACGAAAACTTCGCCGAGTTTTAGTAATGCCATTGATAGTCATCGTTCTTCACTAGGGAAGTTTTTAATTGGGGAAAGAGGTGCAAGCGAATGGGGAATAAATATTCATTATTTATTACACGGTCTGGATAGTACTAATAGCAATGCGCTTATCAGGTCGGTCGTGCTTCATTCAAGAGATAATGTGCGTGATTACGAAATTTATCCCCAAGGAACAGCAGAAGGTTTGGGTTGTCCTGTAGTTTCAAATCAATTTATGACTTATTTGGATTCAATTCTTGAAAGGAGGAAAAAGCCAACCTTGTTTTGGATTTATAACTAAAGAATTTATTCTGAAACCAAATACCCAACTAAGATTCCTATTTATTTTTTTTCATATCACGATTGCTCTATCTGGGTGTGGAGGTTTCGAAGTAGAACATGTTCCAGTTGATCAGAGTCAATTTGAAACTCTTAAGATACTCTTGGGAGATAGTATTCGTGTTTCACTGAATAACCTGAGAAAGGTTGCCTTAGATAAGAATGATTTTACGAAATCTAAAACATGGTTTCCGGGTATCTTAATTAATAATGGCGATACCCTTCTTGGTAAAGTGCGATTAAAAGGTGATCAACACGATCATTATAATACGAATCAATTTTCTCTTCGTATCAAAATGAAAAGAGATTCGAATAAGACCATTGTGTTTAGTCTGCAGCATCCCAAATGCAGAAGATATATATCAGAATGGTTGTTTCAACAATTGCTAAAAGAAGCTAAACTGCCTTCGCTTAATTATCGGTTTGTGTTTTTTGGAATAAATGAAGACACCGTAAAACTATTTGCGTCAGAAGAACACTTTTCGAACATCGATATTTTGGGTCGATGGAATAAGGCTGATGGTCCTATCATAGGATTTGATGATAAAGATTATTGGCCAAAGGGGATTGGGAATAAAGACCGAAGTTTTGATACAGAAGTATATTTAGATTCTGAAATTAAATGTTACAACTGCTCTAAGAAAGAAAAAAAAGGAGATGCATTTGCAAAAGCGAAGAGCTTATTAGATGATTATAGAGAAGGAGTTCTTAAAGTAAACGAGGTATTTAATGTTGACCTATTAGCAAAGTTTTACGCTATTTGTGACCTGGCAGGGGCGAGCCATTCTCTGCGTTGGCTTAATTGCAGGTTTTATTATAACCCGTCAACACAGTTATTAGAACCAGTAGGTTTTGATTCTAATTGTAGAGGGATTAATACAATTTCTATTAAAAGTGATGGCTTGAATAATAGTCATCATGGAAGAATATTTCACAATATGGAATTTCAACAATCATATTATAAGTATATAGATCGTTTTGCAAGAACAGATTTTCTTGATAGGTTTTTGGGTAAGCATAAGGAGCGTGTAAATATTATGATAAGTACGATTAATAAAGAATTCAATAATGATAGTTCTTCAAAGATTACTTTGCTCTACAAGAATCAATGGATCATGAGATGGCATTCGTTTCTTAATATCTTACAGTAAGTACCCATCAAAGTGCCCTATTAAAATAAATTTATTATTGAAGATATTGAGCGACAAAAATGAATAGAAAAACTCATTTGGTTTTGAAAAGATGACGTTTTGTGTCTTTTAGGTATTAAACCTAATGGTAGCAGGCAATTTGCGGATGCATTCATAAGTGTCAATGTGTATTTAATGATTATAGCAGCCGGTGTCTTGAGGCATTGGAGTTTCAAAACGTCTCGAAAACGTCAAATAATTCGATTTGAAACAGGCTTGAAAAAGGTTGAAATAAAGCCCGGAAGTTACTGTTACTAATAGGCTTTTGATACGTATTTAGAATTAATAGTTCTCTGCTTCTGGTCTAATAGTTAATTATTTATGAGACAAATTCCCAATACTTTAGGAAAGAAGTTGTGATTTTTTTTCATCGTTGAAAACTAAGGTTTATTGTTAATAACAATGAATTTATAGGTCTTGACTTGCGGGAATATATTAGCGTACTTGCGTAAGCAATTCGGTTGAAGTTCTCTCGACCACGAAAGCGACTATTTTAAACTACAAACAAGATTATATATGTCATCAGATATTAGCGAGGAAAAAGAAGTAAAAGTTGAGTCGACTGTTGAAGCGGGAAATGTTTCGCAAGAGAGAAAATCGTATGCATATGAAGAAGTATTAGAGTCGGCTACTGCTTACTTTAAAGGGGATGAATTAGCTGCGAGTGCTTGGATCAACAAATACGCGCTTAAAGATTCGTCTGGTAAAATATATGAGCAATCTCCAGATGATATGCATTTGAGATTGGCAAAAGAGATTGTTAGAATCGAGAGAAAATACGCTAATTCATATACTGAAGAAGAAATCCTTGACGTAATTGGAAATTTCAAATACATCATTCCTCAAGGTGGTCCGATGACGGGTATTGGTAATGATTTTCAAATTGCTTCTTTGTCAAATTGCTTTGTTATAGGTAATGATGGTAACTCAGATTCTTATGGTGGGATCATGAAGATTGATCAAGAGCAGGTTCAGTTAATGAAAAGAAGAGGTGGTGTTGGCCATGACTTATCTCATATACGACCTGGTGGATCAGCGGTATTAAATAGTGCACTTACTTCTACTGGTGTCGTTCCATTCATGGAGAGATATTCTAATTCTACAAGGGAAGTAGCTCAAGATGGCAGAAGAGGAGCTCTTATGTTAAGTGTTTCAATAGCTCATCCTGATTCTGAAAAGTTTATCGATGCAAAAATGGATGGTACTAAAGTTACTGGTGCAAATGTATCTGTTAGAATCGATGACAAGTTTATGAGAGCGGTTAAAAGTAACGGTACTTACACACAACAATATCCAGTTGAGTCTGTAGACCCTACAGTAAAACAAGATGTTAGTGCTAAGAAATTATGGGATAAAATTATTCATAATGCATGGAAGTCTGCTGAGCCAGGTATTTTGTTCTGGGATACAATAAAAAATGAGTCGGTGGCTGATTGCTATGCAGATTTAGGATTTAAAACGGTTTCTACAAATCCTTGTGGAGAGATTCCATTATGTCCTTACGATAGCTGTAGGTTGTTAGCGCTTAACTTGTTTAGCTATGTTGAGCAGCCATTTACAGAAGAGGCTTCATTTAACTTTCCTTTATTTAAGAAGCATGCTAGAATGGCGCAAAGAATAATGGATGATATCATTGAAATGGAATTAGAGAAGATCGACCTTATTCTTAATAAGATTGAGAAAGATCCAGAAGATGAAGAAGTAAAAAGAGTTGAGCGTAATCTATGGACAAACATCAAGCAAAAATGTATTGAAGGAAGAAGAACAGGTGTTGGTGTAACAGCAGAAGGCGATATGTTAGCTGCTCTTGGACAACAATATGCTTCAGAAGAGTCTATTGCATTCTGTACTAAAGTTCATAAAACATTAGCGCTTGAGGCTTATCGGTCTTCTGTGGAGATGGCGAAAGAAAGAGGTGCTTTCCCTTTATACGATCCTGTTAGAGAAGAGAAAAATCCGTTCGTGTTAAGAATTAAAGATGCTGATCCTGCCCTTTATGAGGATATGATTAAGCATGGCAGAAGGAATATAGCATTGCTTACTATTGCTCCAACTGGAACTACAAGTTTGATGTCTCAAACTACTTCAGGTATTGAGCCAGTATTTATGGTAGCTTATAAGAGAAGAAAAAAGATTAATCCGAACGATGCAAATTCTCGAGTAGACTTCGTTGATGAGGTAGGGGATTCTTGGGAAGAATACCACGTGTTCCACCACAACTTTGCAAAATGGTTATCGATAAAAGGCTATAATGTTGATGAAGTGAAAGCGATGTCTCAAGAAGACTTAAATAAAATCATTGAGAAATCACCTTATCATAATTCTACAGCAAACGATATCGATTGGTTAAGTAAAGTTAAGCTCCAAGGAAGTGTTCAGAGATGGGTTGATCATTCAATTAGCGTAACCGTAAACGTTCCTAATGAGGTGGACGAAGCATTAGTTTCTGATATTTATCAAACAGGCTGGGAAACAGGCTGTAAAGGAATTACCGTTTATCGTGATGGTTCTAGATCTGGTGTTATGATCGCTGAAACAGAAAAACCAAAAGCTAAAGAGGAAGGTAGAAAAGAGTTTATGGAGAGTAATGCTCCAAAACGTCCAGAGAATCTAGAAGTTGAAATCATTAGATTTAATAACAACAAAGAAAAGTGGATTGCTGTTGTGGGATTACTAAACGGTAGACCTTATGAGATCTTCACGGGTAAGGCTGAAGAGTCGTTCTATCTTCCAAACTGGGTTGAAACGGGCTGGGTAAGAAAGAGTAAATCAGAATCAGGTAAAACGCGTTACGATTTCCAATACAGAGATAAAGAAGGTTACAAAATTACGATTGAAGGACTGTCGAGATCGTTTAATATGGAGTACTGGAACTATGCTAAATTGATTTCTGGAATTCTTAGACATGGTATGCCTTTACCTTCTGTAGTAGATGTGGTTTCGAACTTGCACTTGAACGATGAGACTCTAAATACTTGGAAAAACGGTGTTGT
The DNA here is from genome assembly GCA_013214975.1 of Flavobacteriales bacterium. Classification (NCBI taxonomy): domain Bacteria; kingdom Pseudomonadati; phylum Bacteroidota; class Flavobacteriia; order Flavobacteriales; species Flavobacteriales bacterium. The sequence continues at coordinate 2,327 of JABSPR010000136.1, read as the reverse complement.
AAGAGCACTTAAAAAATATATACCAAATGGTACTGTGCCTGTGGAGAATATGTGTCCAAGTTGTGGAGATTCCTCATTAGTATATGAAGAAGGATGTCTGAACTGCAAGAGTTGTGGCCATTCTAAATGCGGCTAATTGCTAGTCACAGTAGGTGTTTCTAGAGATTTCTATTTAACTTTGCCTTAAAGTTTGAAGACATGGGCGAATTGAAAAAAGAAACTAGGGGAAATATTCTACTAAAGTCAGTTTGGCCTTTTGGGTTTATTCACGTGCTCCCCATCGCTGCAATATGGACAGACGTTACATCCTTCGATTGGATTCTTTGTGGTGCAATGTATGTAATAAGGATGTTCTTTATTACAGGGGGATATCATAGATATTTTGCACACAAAACATATAAAACTTCTCGTGTAGGGCAATTTATAATTGCTTTTATGGCGCAAACATCTGTACAAAAAGGAGCGTTGTGGTGGGCAGCACATCACAGGATTCATCACAAAACTTCCGACACCGTTGAAGATCCGCATTCCATGAAAGTATACGGATTTGGTATTCACATTTGGGTTGGATTTTAGGTCCCGATTACAAACACTTTGAAAGTGAATCCATTAAAGATTTTACAAAGTTTAAGGAATTAGTATGGCTGAATAGTTATCATCTTGTTCCTCCTTTAATATTGTTGGTTGTTGTTTGGTTGTCAGGTAACTTGGTTAACGGCGGGTCTGTATATGCATTCGAAGAAGGCCTATCTACTATGTTGATAGGATTTACTTTGAGTACCGCGATTCTTTTTCATGGTACATTTTCAATCAATTCAGTAATGCACTATTTTGGAAAGGCTAGATATGAAACAGGTGACGAATCTAAAAATCATCTTCTTTTAGCACTTATAACATTGGGTGAAGGTTGGCATAATAATCACCATTATTATCAATCAGCCTCTCGTCAAGGATTCTTTTGGTGGGAGATAGATATTACATTTTATATTTTGAAAATCTTATCGTTTTTTGGATTAGTTTGGGACTTAAGGGGTGTTCCAGATCATATTAAGTACTCGAAAAATATTAAGCACGCTAAACAATTAGCGAAAGAAAACAGGTCTCAAGCTTAGTTCTTTTTTATATTATAGTCATGACTCGTCAAGTTGTAAAGGCAAATTTATTCCGAAGTTCCTGGATTATCGTAAGTGGACTCTGGGGCATGTTTGCAATATGCTTTCCTACCGTTATTGAAAATATTTTCGGCCTATTTCAGAAGGAAGTTGGCCATAATCGTTTAAGATGGTGGTCTAGGAACGTCGTCAGATCTTTCAATATGGATTTAAAAGTTTATGGGGAAGAGCATGTCAACTTTGAAAATGGTCAACGTTATGTAATAATGAGTAATCATACTAGCTTAATGGATATTCCAGTAGTCCTACATGCGCTAGGATCTACCATTCGCTTTATGAGTAAGGATAGTATTTTGAAAATTCCCATTATCGGTTCTGCAATGAGGGCTTCAGGGTTTGTATCGATAGATAGGAAATCAGGGTTTCAAGCAAAAAAGGACTTAGCATATGCCAAGAAGAAATTGGAAGAGGGAATACAATTATGGGTTTCTCCAGAGGGGACTAGATCTGCCGATGGAGAATTGTTGCCATTTAAAAGAGGTGTGTTTAAGATGGCAATGGAGGTTGATGCCTTAATCATCCCAGTTGGATTAATTGGCTGCAATAAGGTAGTACTACCGGATACTATGGAGCCTTATTTGAATGAGAGAGTTGAAGTGCATATTGGTGACCCTATTGATACTTCGTTGTATTCGAAAGATACTATTGTTGATTTAATGCAAGTAACTAGGGAAAAGATAATGGCTTTAAAAGCAAGTTAGACGTCCTGAAGAATGCTTTCTAATTTGGTAACAATTTGTTCAGAGGATCCTATATTGTTTAGAACATATTCTTTGCAAATGTTACTCTTTTCTAAAGCTAGATCTTGGTTTTTAACTAGCTCCTTAAGATAAGTAGATAATTGATTTACTGAAGAGATGCTCTTAGCTCCTCCTAAGCTTATTAGTTCTTTGGCTTCTTTGGATTTAATATAGTTTGGTCCGAAAATAATAGGTTGACCAAAAGAGGCTGGTTCAAGAATATTGTGAATGCCACTACCGAATCCACCACCAATATAGCAATATTGACTGTATTGGTATATGTTGGATAACATACCAACGCTGTCAATAATCAGTAGATTGAAGTCCGAACAATTATCTATTGTGAGTTCTGAAAAGAGAATGACTTTATCGTTTAACCGGTCTTTAATATGATTAATTGATTCTGTATTTACTT
>JABSPR010000135.1 GCA_013214975.1 Flavobacteriales bacterium | reverse complement strand
ATGGAATTAAAGAAAAACCCAGAAGCAAATTTAGAAGTCCTTAGAAAGACTTACCTCCAAATAGGGCTAGTTGTTGCATTGGGCTTAGTGTTTATACTTTTAGAATGGCGAACTTACGAAGGTGGAATATCCGGTCTTGGTAAATTAGACATGGATATGTCGGAAGAGGAGATTATTCCTATCACGCAACCAGAGAAGCCACCACCACCACCACCACCAAAGCAAATTGTATTAGTTATCGTTGAAGACGACGAGGAGATCGAGGAAGAGCTTGAGATGGAAAGTAGCGAGGATGATGAAGACATGGAGCTTGAAATCATTGAGGAAGAAGTTGTTGAGGACGAAGTATTCATGGTTGTGGAGAAAATGCCTGAATTCCCAGGTGGAATTCCTGCAATGATGAAATATCTTGGGAAGAACATCAAATACCCAGAATTGGCTAAAGAAGCCGGTATTTCAGGAAGAGTGTTTGTTACTTTCGTTATCGATAAATCGGGGAAAGTAAATAAGGTTAAATTATTAAGAGGAATAGGCGGTGGATGCGACGAAGAAGCAATTCGTGTTGTAAAAGCTATGCCACCTTGGACTCCAGGTAAGCAAAGGGGTAAAGCAGTTAGCGTTCAGTTTAACTTGCCGATCAATTACGATCTACAGTAAAATCAAATATTTTCTTGTTGCAATAGGTTGAGTAAAACTTCGTTTTACCTAAGCCAACCTAGCTTAATACTTAAAGTTTTATTCATTTAATAACACTTTAATTATGAAAGCAAAAAACACAAATACCTCATCTTTAGAAAAGATGAGACCAATTTATTTTCAAATTGGATTAATTATTTCACTTTCCTTTACATTAATTGCCTTTGAATGGAGAACATCAGAGGCTTCAATTATAAAAGGTTATCCAGATATTGATGTGCATGACGATGATAATCAAATTCAGATTCCGATTGTAATATTTTCCGAGCCAGAACCTGAAACCAAAAAGGAAGTCTCCGAAAAGTTAATAGTGTCTACCTCAACGGAGTTCTTTATAGTTCCGGATAAAGAAGAAGTAACAGAAATACAAGATCTAATTGAGGACTTATTCGAAGATTTCTATACTGATGAGGTAATCGATACGAATGAAGTCTTCCCCTATGTAGGCATAATGCCTTGCTTTAAGGGATGTGAAATTTATGCGACAGAAGATGAGAGGGCAGATTGTACCAATAAAAAAATACACAAGTACCTGTCCCAAAACTTTGATCGTAACAACATGCCTAAGATTTCAGGAGTGGCCTATGTTAAGGTTGTTATAGGAAAAAATGGCAAAGTAAAACAAAGTTTAATAGAACATTCTTCGTATAGCCTACTAGGCGACGAGGCCATTCGATTAATGAATAGAATGCCAAAATGGAATCCTGGGAGAAATTCGGGTAGGCCAGTAAACGTCTCCTTAATTATTCCAATAAATTATGAGGTAAATTAAAAGATCTAGATAATCATTCCAGCACCAACAGTATTGTTAGTTCCTTCATCAATCAAAATAATACTTCCAGTATTTCTATTTCTTCTGTATTTATCAATATAAAGTGGTTGAGTAGATCGAATTGTAATTCTTGCGATGTCGTTCTTTCCAACGTTATTCTCTTCTTCTAAACGAGACAACGTATTAACGTCTACTTTATACTTAATATCTACAATTTTACATCTGGCTTCTCTTGTGGTATGCTTGATAGCATAAAGGCCATTAAGTTGTAGTGGTTTATCATCCATCCAGCAAACCATCATTTCAATGTCTTGAGTTACCTCTGGTTGATTATCCCCACGAACAATCATATCGCCTCTGCTCAAGTTAATGTCATCTTCTAATGTCATAGTTACAGACATTGGAGGATACGCTTTTTCAAGTTTTTTGTCGAAAAGCTCAATAGTTTTGATAGTAGATGTTAAGCCTGTCGGCAATACAGTTACTTTATCACCTGGTTTAAATACACCACCTGCAACACGGCCGCCATATCCTCTAAAGTCATGATGTTCATCAGACATTGGTCTGATTACATTTTGAACAGGGAATCTACAATCTACATAATTTCTATCGCTAGCAATATGCACGTTTTCTAATTGATACATTAGCGTAGGGCCATCGAACCAAGGCATATTCTCAGATCGATTTACAACGTTATCACCTTTCAATGCACTGATAGGGATAAAACGAATATCAGCAACTTCTAATTTAGATGAGAACTTTTTGAAATCAGCTCTGATTTTATCGTAAACTTCTTGACTGTAATCCACCAAGTCCATCTTGTTGATGCAAATTACTACGTGAGGAATTTTCAGTAAAGTTGCTATAAAAGCATGTCTGCAAGTTTGCTCAACAACACCATGTCTTGCATCTACCAATAGAATAGCTAAGTTGGCAGTAGATGCACCGGTAACCATATTCCTGGTATACTCAATATGACCTGGTGTATCGGCAATAATAAACTTCCTTTTAGGCGTAGCAAAATATCTGTAAGCAACATCAATAGTAATGCCTTGCTCCATTTCATCTTTAAGACCGTCAGTTATTAACGCTAGGTTAACGTTTTCTTCACCTTTTGCCCTGCTCGACTTTGCAATTGCCTCATACTGATCTTCGAAGATTGATTTACTGTCATAAAGCAATCTACCTATCAAAGTACTTTTACCGTCATCAACACTTCCTGCTGTAGTAAACCTCAGCAGTTCCATATTCATGTATTTGTCGTTGTCAAATTCTTCCTTTTCCATCTTGTTTTCTTAAAAATATCCTTCTTTTTTACGATCTTCCATCGATGTCTCAGATCTCTTATCATCAGCTCTTCCACCTCTTTCAGTTGTTCTTGTAGAAGCAACTTCTTGTATAATATCATCAAGTGAAGTAGCTTCAGATTCTACAGCTCCAGTAGAAGTGATGTCACCTATAGTTCTGAATCTAATAGTCATTTCTTTTACTACCTCGGTATCTCTTAATTGTATGTGTTCGGACTTAGCTAGCAACATGCCGTCTCTTTCAAACACTTCTCTTTTGTGAGAGAAATATAGATTGGGCAATTTGATGCTTTCCATTTGAATATATTGCCAAACATCTAATTCTGTCCAGTTACTAATAGGAAATACTCTGAAATGTTCGCCCATTTTTTTCTTGGTGTTAAATAAGTTCCATAATTCAGGACGTTGATTTTTTGGTTGCCATTGTCCAAAATCATCTCTATGCGAAAAGAACCTTTCTTTAGCTCTAGCTTTCTCTTCATCTCTTCGAGCTCCACCTAAGGCAGCATCGAATTTGTGTTCATCTAGCGCATCTAAAAGAGTACGGGTTTGCAATTTAATTCTACTTGCGTTAACTCCTGTCTCCTCAACACTCTTGCCTTCATCAATGGATTTTTGAACAGAACCAACAATCAAATTTGCGCCCAATTCTTCAACCATGCTATCTCTAAAAGAAATTGTTTCGTCAAAATTATGACCCGTATCTACATGCAACAAAGGGAAAGGGATTTTCGCAGGGTAAAATGCTTTCATCGCTAAATGCGTCATGATGATTGAATCTTTACCTCCGCTAAACATAAGCACTGGCTTCTGACACTCAGCAGCCATTTCTCTAATTATAAAAATCGCTTCCGACTCAAGTTCTTTCAAATGATTTATAGTACTTACCGACATCGTTATTTCTTTAGTTCAATTTTCTTCTTTAATTCTTGAATGATTCTTTCTACTGATTCTTCTACAGTAAGATCATCCGTTTTAATCTCAATACCTGGATTCTCCGGTGCCTCAAATAGTGAGTCGATTCCCGTAAAATCTTTAATCTCGCCATTTCTGGCTTTTTTGTACAGACCTTTTACATCTCGGGCTTCACAAATTTCTAAAGACGCATTTACAAATACCTCAATAAAGTCTTCTTCGCCGATTATTTCTCTTGCTTGGTCTCT
>JABSPR010000134.1 GCA_013214975.1 Flavobacteriales bacterium | reverse complement strand
ATTGATTCATCAAGTTTTCCAACCTGAAAACTGGCCAACGACAGATTTACATAAGCTTCCCCGTTAAACTCCTCCTCTTCGAAATATAAAACCCGGCGATATGCCTTGCGCGCTTCTTCGAAGTTATGCGCCTCAAATTGAGTATTCGCATACATCAAGACTTCTTCTGTAGACTGACTAAATCCAACAGTAAGTAGTGAACTAAAAACTAACGATACTATTAAGTATTTCATCCTTTATTTTCTGTTGCCTTTCACTATTCTTTCTTTTAATCCATTTAACTGTTCCATATATATTTCCTAAATAGAACCCTGTAGCAACACCGCTATATATCCAACCATAGGCAGAACTAATTCCTTTCTTCTTAAATCCGCGATATGCCTGCCACCCGGCTACCGTTGTATAGATAAAACTCATCAAGCCATCTTTCCAATACCCAGAATACACCTTACCTAATCCTGGCACCACAACCGACATTGCTACGCCTAGTCCAATACTTTTTCTTTTAATTTCTTTGCTAGATATATACAAAGAAGACATTCTATTTTCCAGATCCCCTTCTGGAGTATTGATAAGGTCAGCATACTTTATATCCATTGTTTTATAAGCACGAATATTAAGAAGAGCCAGAAATTCATAAAACTCCCTCTGTTTAATGCTGAGATTATCATTTCCCAAAGCCCTTCTAAAAGCACTTGTATCTGAACCAGCAAATGCAGTTCTTATGTATTCCTTGCAAATATTAGTTGGCATCTCTTTAACAGATATATACTTTTCGATTTTGTCAAGTCCTTCTGAATACTCTCCCAAATTACGATAACAAGCAAGTAAAGACGCCAATAAAGAAGAGTCATTTGGCATTAAATATATTACTCTTTGGAACTCCGATTTGGCAAAACCGTATTCTCCATTATTGTATAGGTTTTCTGCAAATGCTTTGGAATTGTTATAATCATACAAATCCTTTTGCGCATCTACTTCTTGATTTAACAAGAATAAAAAGCTAATACAAAGGATCGTAAAACAATCTAGACGCATAGTCTTTCTCATATTGATTTGGGCTAAAATTATTACACCTGGCAAAGCGGTCGAAGAAATTAATCACACCTAATATAATTCCCTGGTCTTGAATTGCTTGTACTGCATATACTGAACAAGAAGGATTAAAATTACATCTACTACCATCCTGGCTAGATATAAATCTTTTGTAACCAAGAAACATAAAGCCAAGAAACATTTTAGCCTCTCCATTATATTCTTGAATATGCTTATGATGATCTTCTTGTTCTACAGGTGCCGTTTTAAAGGCCGCAATATCCGAGGAGCTCTGCGCAAATACAATCGCTGGAAGCAAGCTAAAAATCAGCGCTATAGAATACTTCATTTGATTCTGAGTTAGCCACCAAATTAGTATACTCGGTAACAGTTGTTTTTACTTTTTTACCAATTGAATTAAAAACAAAGGCAATTACTTTAGTAGGAAATGCATATCCTTTTAAAAAAATATAATCTTCAAAAAACTGTTGACTTGTCATTTTGCCATTAGGAGAATAAAAGTTAATGGCAAACAGTCGCCCATCTCTTTGTGCCATGGTAACATTACCATGTACGTCTTTTATTACACCTTTGGGTTTCCAGGTAGATACAACAAGCTCTTCCTCCACCTTTGTACTAACCAATTCGAACGGCGCTTTATCCAAACCAAAGTATTCCATATTATTATTACACGCCAAGTTAAACATGGATGTTGAAATAAACCCGGGTGAAGGAATAGTATCCCTTTTTTGTAAACCAGAACGTTTGACAACAGTTAGTTTATCTGTTGCCAAAATAGATTTAGCAATTGGAAATGTTATAGAATAATGAATTTGCTGCGTAGAATGATTATAAAAAAGCTTGCCCATTTGCAGCTTATCGTCCTTTCCAACGGTTATTTCTTTTACAGAAAAATTGCATTCAACCTTGCCGACCAATATTACTTGGCCAAACAACTGGCAACTGCTTGCCACGAAAATTAATAGAAGAATATACTTCAAGGAAAAGAAACTGCTTAGTATGTATACGAATAGTATGCGCCTCCTCCCATTGCTATAGTAACTGCAGTCGAGACAATATTAAGAATAGTTGCAACAACAACACCTACCCAGAATCCTTGTTTTACACCTTCTTCAGCATCACCACTAGGGATATGCAATACAAAGAAACCGATAGGACAACAACAAAATCCCCATGCAAAAGCACCCCAATCCATTGTATCGATAACGGATGACGGATGCGTAGAACTTAATGCTATGCCTTCCTCCATAATCGGAGATAATCTTTTCGTACTTGCAGAAATTCTTCCTTCCATTACATCTTCTTCCAATGAATTTAATGAAGACATTTGTTCAGTAAGCTCTTTCTTATTGTAAAAAAACTCAGATGCATTAACACATGCTATCGAGAAAGCAAGACAAATTGTAATTAGGACTGTTTTCATTCGTTGCAGGTTTTATTATTGATGGCTTATTTCTGTGGTAAAGAAAGTGATAATTTTCTGTTTTCAAAGACGAATACTGGTCTAAATCAATCAACTAACGGCTCATATTTAATTAAATGCATTTCATTGCAACATCTTGTACAACACAATGCATTAACTTTGAACTATAGCATAAGCCATTAGAACGTATTGAAAAATCCTCTTTTAATTCTTCTTCTTTTATCAAGCTACCTTCTTTCATATAGT
>JABSPR010000133.1 GCA_013214975.1 Flavobacteriales bacterium | reverse complement strand
TTCAAAAGGAATATTTACCAATGGCTGATAATCGGCTTTCCATTTTTTCCTGCCTATCAGTTTAATCCCTACGGATGAAACCCAATGTGGTAACTTAGATAGCTTCTCACGACTTCTGTTACACTCTCTAGCCCAATCTACTCGTTCGGTTCTTAGATTAGAAAACTGCTCTACTATGCCATCTAAATCGCAATCCATTCCTAACAGGTTATAGAATACCCAGGCATCCTCCAACCCAAGAGAAGCACCTTGTGCCATGTAAGGCGGCATTGCGTGTGCAGCATCTCCGATAAGTAATACTCTACTATTCCCGTATTGGTTTAAAGGCTCAAGTTCTTCCATCGCTGTCCAATAGGCATCTTTAGGATCGAAGTTTTTAAGGATGTCGCCAACAGGTGGGCAGTATGCTTTAAATGGTTTTAGATAATCTTCTTTGGATGCTTGTTGGTCCTTATTGTATACATAACATGTTACTTCTTGGTCGTTGATGGGTATCATTAAAAACTGGCCATCTTTACTTATGTATAACGTCCATGCATTTATAGATTCTGGTTTGGGAGCTATAAAGCGACATACCTTTTCGGCCACCTTTCTAAAAGGAATTTTGCCAAGTATCTGTTCCCTCGTTCTGGAGTTAATACCATCTGCACCAATAACCAAGTCATATTCATCTTGCGTGTCATCAGAGAAAGTAATTCCAACTTGCTTCCCGTTATCAATAATAAGATCAACAGTTTTATTGAAAGTCACTTTTATATCTCCAAGGTCTTCTGCTAACACAGCGTGAAGGCCTTTTCGCTTGATGCAAATACAAGGATTTGGTTGATGCCATATCTCTTCGAGACTCATTTGAACAATGTGTTTACCTTTTGAGTTGTAGATGATGCGATCGTTAACCATAAATCCAACCTTTCGGATTTGATCTCCAAGGCCCATATGCTCCAAAACCTTCACTCCGTTGGATGGAATATATATTCCGGTGGAAGAAGTCTTCCAAGATTCACTACGTTCGACAAGATGAACGGTAATGCCTGTTTTGTTCTTTAAAAGGTTCGCAAGAGCCAAGCCAGCTATCCCTCCACCTATTATTAAAATCTTCATTTATAAATTACCTTATCCAAGTCAATTAAAAATGAAATTAGTCCAAATTCAAGAAGGGAGTAGCTTTCTTACTGATAACATTAGAATTGATATATCTAAGAGCTCTACAGATTTTTTCATCTCATCCTTTGTAAATGAAAGAACCAGTTCGTCACGGTTTGTTTGAACCAGATACTTTGTATTATCTTCGAGTTTATTTTGTTCTAGGCAGAATCTCGCAATGTTAAAAAAACTATTAAAATCGACGAAGTCATTTTGAGAAAGAGAGATCATCGCATTCCCGAAAGCAACTCTTAAATCATTGCAGCACATACATCTACCGATACTCCCCAAACTGTTGCTATGTAGTATTTCAACTTTGTTTTTTGTTAGTGTGTTTTTTTTCATTTCAATAAATTATTGAAGTAAATTACGTTGCAAATGTACTGTATTACAATACCCTTACAAGGGTAAAAACCACTGATTACTCGCAGTTTAACTGATTTATTGGATTTTTCAACCGAGAGGTAGGAATAGTAATTTGCGTCTCATATCTTTGTTATTTAGAATCATTCTAAATAAGGGCCTGGCAAATGATAGCAATCAATATTCTTCATTCTAATAAACATTCATTGGCACATGCCGGTTTAATATCCATACTTAAGAATGTAGATGGAATTGAAACCATTTATTCTGTAAAGAATGAAAAAGAGATAGTATCACGTTTAAGCTTCAATAAATACGAAATTGCCATTCTAGATTATGACCGCGTTGACGCAATTACGATTGAAATCATCCACGATATAAATCGTGTTTCTCCCTTTTCTAAGATTCTAATCATTTCGTCCACTCAGAATGTCTCGATGATAAAACAAGTCATTAAAATGAATGTGTACGGATTTATTTCCAATACATGTGGCGATGAAGAACTGGTAACTGCAGTAAGAACCATTCAAGGAGGAGAGAAACACTATAGCAAGGAGATTATAGATCTATTAGAAAAACATAGGAAAGGACGTGAAAAAGAAAAAACGGCCTTATCGGAAAGAGAAATTCAGATTACAGCACTTGTAGCAAAAGGGTTTTCGAACAAGGAAATTGCGGATAAATTATATCTAAGTGTTCATACGATAGGAACACATCGAAAGAATATACTCAAGAAACTAGGCTTTAGCTCTATTTGCCATTTGGTTCTTTATGCTTTACATACCGGTATAATCAATTCTGAAGACTATTTTGTTCACGGTGAGCCAAAGTAGATGTTCTGCTGTTTCTAGTTCGATAAAGCAGTAAAGTGAACTAACTCTTGCTAATGTCTTTCTTTACTTCGGCATTATAATTATGCCCTTTCTCATTTGTAAACCTTTCCCTTTTATTACTGAAATGGCAATGGCAATGGCCAATCCCAAATTTGTAACTAATTGTATTGGATTATTTATTCGTTTCATCGAGGTATGGATTGAGGTATAATTATAGAACCAAAATTATCCTGACGAGAGCCTATGACCAATACCCTTAATCCGGTAAAATGATTTTTAACGCGCAGCGTTTCCGGGCTTGATCTAAAATCTTAATCTGGATCTACGAACTACAACTTAACATAGAACAGCCCACCTTCTGCTTGGCCCAATCTGGTCGCTTGGCGAACCATTTCTCGCTATTTGGTTGTTCATCGTATGGCTTAAGTAAAAGCTGATACAATTCATCAACCAGGTCGTTGTTCCCTTTGTCAGCTTCATCGATAGCAAGTTGTGCCATGTAATTTCGAAGTACATATTTAGGATTCACCAAATTCATTTTGGCACTTCGGTCCTTTTGATCCAAACTTTCATCTTTAATAAGCTTGACATAATCCGCGTGCCATGCTTTCCATACTTCTTGATGCTCATTATACTCAACGGGTTCAAGGTAGCTTGCAGTACCTATAATATCCCAAAAGGAATCAAAGTTTGTTATCTCTTTATCTGAAAGCATTCGGAAGAATATCGTCATGTCTACCTCCGATAATTCTAAACGACCAGTAAGTGTCTGAATAAATTCTTTATCGATCTTATCCATTTGATATAAACCCAGTTTAGAGGCCATCATCTTGAGATAGTCTTTCAAGTATATTTCTTGATACTCATCAATGATCTCTTGTAATGGCTCGGTCTCTTCTATTAAGAGGTGTATGGCATTTGCCAGTTTAGCGAGGTTCCATAGAGCAATATTGGGTTGGTTTCCGAATCGGTATCTCTTATGCTGCCGGTCTGTGGTATTGGGTGTCCAGCCGGGATCGTAGTTCTCTAACCAGCCATACGGGCCATAATCAATCGTGAGTCCAAGAATCGACATGTTATCCGTATTCATCACACCATGTACAAACCCTACTCTTTGCCAATGGACAATCATTTCTTTAGTTCTCATAACTACCTCTCTAAAAAAAGCAATATATGTTTCCTTAGATGGTGCACCTAGATCAGGGTAATGATGCTTGATTGTATAGTCGACCAATTGCTTTAATGTCTTCTTATCCCCCTTAGACATGAATATTTCGAAGTTTCCAAATCGAATAAAAGATGGTGAAGCACGACATACAACAGCCCCCTTCTCTCCTTTTGGATTACCATCGTACAAAATGTCTCTTACTACCGTATCTCCAGTTGTAATAAGAGAAAGTGCTCGGGTAGTAGGTACACCCAAATGATACATTGCCTCGCTACAAAGGTATTCTCTAATAGAGGATCTTAAAACGGCAAAGCCATCTGCTGTTCTCGAATACGGTGTTGGGCCAGATCCTTTTAATTGAAGTTTCCAATTGAGTCCTTTAATATCAATTTCCGCAATATTTATGGCTCGGCCATCACCCAGTTGACCAGCCCAATTCCCGAATTGATGTCCGCCATAACACATGGCATATGACTTAAAGTTATTAAACACTTCAGCCCCGCTAAATACTTGTAATAGTTTATCTTCCTTTGCTACTAATTCTAATTCGCTCAAAAATTCAGAGGCTATATGAACAATCTTAGGATCCGAAGGTTTTTGGGAATCAGCGTAGGAGAAACATGCACCACTTACCTGTCGAGTATAGTTGTCAGTGATTTCATCACCAGGAAGTTCTTTAGAATAGTGTGGAGTATTGGGTATATCGAACAAATCTTTCATACCGCAAAGGTATACAGATTTAAAGCTATCCGCAATTACTTAGACTTCACAAGTGCGTGAAAAGCGGAGTACAAATAAGTACATATAAATGCAGTACTAATGGGGATAAGAGAATTAGGAACCAACCAAGCAACCGTAAGGGCAACGTTCACTCCAAGTACAGCTAGAGTCGATTTTGTCATGCTTCGAATTAAGTACGGCATTGGGTAAGGTACAAACATGGTAATGGCATTGGCGATAAAAACACCGACAAGAACATAGGTTGCATCAAAATCGAACATTGTAGCAAGTAATACAGCAAACAAAGAATGTCGTATTAGCTCATTTGTTGGTGATCCGGCACTTTTTGCCACACTAGGATCAAGTCTTGTAATAGATCTAACCTGAACAGCTGTAACAGCGATTAAGCCAGCAATAATACATATCCAATTATAATGAACACTTATCACCATTATGATAATTGTATGAGATATTGAGTCACACACATTATCCATTCGGGCACCAAAGTCGCTACGAAGATTCAATTTACCTGCCAAGATGCCATCTAAGTCATCCATTAGGTTATTGTAAATTATAAGTGGAATAAGGTATTTGTATCCATCTTCGGTAAATAAAATCACCAAAGGAAGAACTCCTAAAATGGAAACTACATTTGGAATATTTCTATAAATGATACCCTTCATTGCAATACTAAAATTGGTAGACCTTATGCAATTAGCTGTGTCGGGAAACCTTTGTCTTGAAGTACTTTCTCGCACTCATGCAAATCCTCAATCGTATCTATCTCATACCATTGATTCAAGTCGAAATAAACGCAAGATAAGTCCAACAAATTTTCATCAACCATTTGTGAAAAAACAGCTTCGTAGTATTCACAAACTTTTCCTTCATCAATCCATTGATCAAGCTCTGTTACTATCTTGTTCCAAGAATCCATAGAGAAACTATAGATATTCACTGTTTTATATAGGTTGTCATCCACATTGGCTTGTTGATCCAAATTGATCGAAGTAACCAGGTTTACTAGCGACTTATCAGAAGTTACAGTTGTTCCGTTCATCCAAGGAAGAATTCTTGAAACAGCAATTTTATCTGGCACTAACATTCCTTCTAGTAGTGAGGCTTCAAACACCAAATCACTTTCGATCAACATAAAAGGCTCTTTGATCAAATCTTTAGCCAACCATAAGGAGTAAATATTATTGGTTGTACTAAATATAGGATTAGTAACATATTCTACGGTGATATCTCCTGCATGAATAGCTAAGTAAGACTTAATATGTTCCTCCAGATAGCCAACAACTACAATTAGTTTCTTAAAACCGTTTTGTTGAAGGTTAGTAACTAAACGGCCTAAAATTTCAATTTCGTTAACTTGAGTTAGGCACTTAGGTAGTTTTCCTGTTAAAGGTCTTAAACGACTTCCGGTACCAGCTGCTAATAAAAGAGCCGTAGTTATTTGTTCTGGGTTGTTTTTATAAATCATCCTTACTACTTAATGCGGTACTTTGTAAAGTACGGGTGAGTGCCAAGTATGCTGACCCAGATAGCTTTGCGGCTATTCCGAGAGTGTGTTCCTATTGCGGTTCTCGGATTGGTTAAGGGTTCCTTTTATTGGATTGCAAAAGTACATATAATAAAGGAGAATAAAGGAGAATAAAGGAGTTTAGTTCCTTTATAAGGATTGAAATATATAAATACACCTATGTAAAATATCTATACCGCTATGAGCCTTTTTGTTGCATCTTACTTTGGACAGGTAACCATTTAACTAATACTTTTTGAAGAGAATTTATGGTTACAGGTTTGGGTAGATAGTCGTCCATACCGTCTTTAACATATTGATATTTATCCTTTTCCATTGCATTTGCTGTTAGTGCAATAATTGGCGGCAAAGCAATATCTAGTTTTCGGAGTTCTTTCATTGCAGTTATTCCATCCATTATAGGCATTTGGATATCCATTAGAATAATATCAAATTCCCCAATTTTGAATTACTCTATTGCTTGTATCCCATCTGTTGCCGTTATTACTTTACAATTAAGGCTTTCTATCATGGCTTCGCAAACTATAATATTAACGTTGTTATCGTCTACGAGAAGAACATTAATACCTTCGAAACTTGATGGAGCATTTGTTTTCTTTTCAATTTCCTTTTTCAGATCTATTACTGCCTCGGCGTTAATGGTAAATGAGAATGCCCCCTTCCCATACTCACTATCCACTTTAAACGAACCTCCTAATAATGAGACTATATTCTTTGAAATAGCCAATCCCAATCCTGTACCTTGATATCGTTTTGAAGCCGAAGAATCCATTTGATTGAAAGGTCCCAATAGACTTGAAAGTTCATCTTCTTTCATTCCAATCCCGGAGTCCTCAATATCAAATCGTAATTTGTTTATCTCAGGAGCTGACTGCACACTTACCTTAACCGAGCCTTGATCGGTGAATTTGATTGCATTGCTAATTAAATTGGATAGGACTTGTCTTAATCGGACGGAGTCTGTCAAAACAGCAGGTGTATATAAGGAATTGTTATCAAATTTAATTAGCAATGCTTTTTTCATTCGCTTTTGGTTTAAACAGATTAATAGTTTCCATAATCAAACTCTCTATATTAACTGGGTTGAGCAACATTTTCATCTTGCCCGCCTCTATTTTCGCCATATCTAAAATGTCATCAATTATACTCAGTAGCGTATTGGAAGAAGATCTGATTACCGAGAGTATTTCTAATTGCTTATCCGTGACGTTAGTTGTCTTCTCTAGTAACTCTAGCATGCCCAATATGCCGTTTAATGGCGTCCGTATTTCATGACTCATGTTAGCCAAGAATTCGTCTTTAAAACGAATTGATTTTTTCATTGCACTGGCTTCCTTCTTAAACTCTTGGTTTGTGTAGAAGTCGGTAACATCTCTCACCAAAATCGAAACTGAAAGCGACGAATTATAGACATTACTTAATCTAGAAAGAGTAAAATGTAGTTTCTTAATCTCAAAGCCTTTTGCGTATTTGAGAATAACCGAGTCATGCG
>JABSPR010000132.1 GCA_013214975.1 Flavobacteriales bacterium | reverse complement strand
TGCTAAGTGCGGCTGGATGACCTAGTCCCAAGCTCCTAGCTTTCCAGTCTTACTAAGCACTCATCTCTGTTTATAATAGAACTTTCTTGAAAGGACGTTTACAATCGATTAGTAGTTGGATTCTTTATCAAGTTTAGATTTTTTTCTTTAGTCTTTTATTATGAAAAAAGTAGATGTTTATCCTACATGAGAACTAAGGAAAATGAATATGGGATGCTGCTTCTTTACCCAGCAAGCTAGGCTAGTGACAGCATGACGATGAAGGTAGGATTGGGTCTTATCTTTATTTAAACTTGAAGTTTCTCTTTACGTCCTCCGTCATCCTGACACCAAACGCGGTAGGCGATGCAGAGTTTATCACAATATTTATCGTTGTGACAGGGTCTCCTCCAGTCGAAGGTTCGTTTTACTTAACCCGACAAAAAAGCGTAAAGAGAAATTAATTACCTCCTTACACCTTTTTATATCAGAATAATACTATTCTTTACTTAAATCAAAACTTCACTTATTTGAATGGTTGGTTCGATGTTCGTAAAGTTTGGTAAATCACTCATTAGCTTCTCAGCGTTAGGACCAAATGCATTTCCAAAACCCTCAGCAGAATTGCAATACATATTACCCATTGCAGCATAAGGAGCGGTAGAACCTGGTTCCGAACCATCAATAACTTTCTCTACCGTTGCACCTTTTAAGGCATCGCCTAATAAGCCTCCAATCATCGATAGATGCGTATTACAATAATAATAATCGGTATCGAAATTCTTGCCTTCTCCGTTTGGATATATAACACTAACTTTTACCATTCCTGCTTTCATAATAATTTGTTTTTGTTAAAAGACAAAGGTGTATTATTAAGAAAGGTTGGTGTAGAATAGCGTTCAGTTATACGATTAAGGCCAATTGCTGATCTATGTGTAGCCTTAGCTCTTTGGTTCTTACCTTGTATAAGGTGCTCAGTCCGAAAATAATCCCCATCAGGAAATCGGCATACTTCTCTGCTTTTTCAGGCTTTTGTATTTCTCCTAATTCAACAGACCGTTCAAGGATGGCAACGTAGGTGCTCCGCATATTTCCGAAATAGCCATATAGTTTAGTTAGTTCCAGTCTTTCCTGCTCATTGTGTAGTTCTTCTACTGTATTTACCATGAGGCAGCTTCTTGGAAACAACTTATCGATTAGTGCTTCGATTAGACCGTAAAAGAAATACTTAAATGTCTCAATCCCTTTATCTGAGTTTTTAATCTGATTCATGATAGGATCGGATAAGAAGACTAAATAGCTATTTAGCGAATCGATAAAGAGCATGTCTTTGCTATAGTTTTTATAAAATAGCGAAGGACTGATTTCTAGTCTATCCGCTAGGTCGCTCACAGTAACATCTTGGTATCCATTCTCCCAAAATAAGTATCGTGCCTTGGCAACGATGTCTTCGTGCGATTGATTGAGTGCTTTCGCCATGGTTAGTTATTTAAGATGATGTCTAAATTTAAAGTTATGTGGTTATGGCTTTCCTTTTCTTTTTGGATATGGCAGTAGCACATCGAATTACAAAAGAGCAAGACTAAATTATTTGCGATAACCTCCGAATTGTCTTTGTACTTGATAGTTGTGTTAAGTAGGGGAATGAATTTTTCTTTTAATTCTTTTAAATATGACTCCAGTAGAGAATTTGCGTTTGCATCGTTATCGCCTAATTCGGTTGCTATATAGATAATAAAACATTCAGCTGGCCTATAGCTTTTCTTTAAATAACTCAAGAAAAAGTTTTGTAGTGCTTGCTTCACATTTCCGGTTTCCTCTAGGTTTTTAATGTTTTCGGCGGTATACCTTTCTCTATATAGGTTGAGGGCAGCATACAGGATGGAATTGCAACAAAAAAAATGGAGTTTAAGTTAAGCTATGCCGCCTGATTAAATTGATTATTATTCTGATTAAATTGTTCTATTGATTTATTGCCCAAGTGGGAGTGCCTTCATTCTCTGTTATACCACGTTTCCAAGCAGTCGAAAATTGACATTTCTGCTTCGCTTTTAGAAAGGTAGGTTTGTCTGTAAACGCATTCTGTTTTTAAGGTTTTGAAAAAGCTTTCAGCCAC
>JABSPR010000131.1 GCA_013214975.1 Flavobacteriales bacterium | reverse complement strand
GCTAGAATAGCTTTTTGGTCCAAAGGTTTTATCGTATGCATGTTTATTATTTCAGCGCTAATTCCTTTCTCTGCTAATATTGCTTCAGCTTCAATGGCTTTCCATACGAGATGCCCTGTAGCAATAATTGTAACGTCTGTTCCTTTTATTAGTACGTCAGCTTTCCCTATTTCAAACTTCTTACCCGGAACTGTGAAATTTGGTACTTTGGGCCTTCCGAATCGTAAGTAAACAGGACCTTCAAATTCAGCAATGGCAATTGTAGCTGCCTTTGTTTCGTTATAATCTGCTGGGCAGATAACTGTGAGATTTGGAAGCATTTTCATCATACCAATATCTTCTAAGACCTGATGGGTAGCACCATCTTCACCTAAAGTTAAACCGGCATGTGAAGCACATATTTTAACATTCTTCTCACTATAGGCTACTGATTGTCTAATCTGGTCATAAACTCTACTTGTAGAAAAGTTTGCGAATGTTCCAGTAAATGGAATTTTACCTCCAATTGTCATTCCAGCAGCAATACCAATCATATTAGCTTCCGCAATACCCACTTGAAAGAATCGGTCGGGAAACGTCTTTTCAAAATCGTCCATTTTTAATGATCCAGTTAGATCCGCACATAACGCAACTACGTTTTCATTTTTAGCGCCTGCTTCTGATAATCCTGCTCCAAATCCAGAACGTGTATCTTTCTTTTCAGTGTATGAAATTTTTGTCATTATAAATTAAGTTTGATGCTTACTGATTTACCTGATTGAATTTTAAAACTCTTTTCTATTGTATAGATTGATTTTTTTGCTGCCTTTGACCGGAAAATAACTCTATATCTTCCAGGTTGTAATGAAAGGGTTTCCCTTGTTAGTTCGTCTTTTAAATTACATACCCATATCAATTCATTCTCTTTTTCAACGTATACACTTCCATATCCTATAGTTGTACCACTGATTATAGCCAATCCTGGAGATGGTATAAATACAGTGGTAGTGTGGCTTTGTGAGACTTTTACATCCTTAATAATTACTCTCGGCAAACTTAATATTTCAATGTCATATTTCCCAACGAGGTATCTCACCGTTTCACCTACTTCTTGAATATTAATGGTTTCCATTAATCCATTTTCCCTCATTATGCAAGTGTATTTTTTGCTTTTGGCAGTACTAAGTCCACCTTGTTTAATTTGAATGTCTCCTTGAGCGGCATCTACTCCAATTATATTATGTCGACCGGATCTTATATCAATATTCTTTTTTTCTAAGCCAGGAATAGTATGTACTACCATTCTGTATTTACTAAGAGGGTCTAAATAGATCGTATCAGGAATGCCTTTGCCATCGAGAGTATGCATGTAGTTGTATTTAATAATTCCTGTTTCGTTGTCGTAAAATGTCATGTTAACATTTGTTTCGCTTGGCTCACCATGAACATCTAGTAGGTTTACTTGAGTTGTAGTTCTGTTCAAGGCTTGGTTAACAACAATGTTAAGAGCGTACCTAAATGTTTCCTCGTTAGAAGCATCGAAGTAGTTTCCTACACATTTAAAAGTTTCTTTAAATGATAAGTCTAACCCAATGCCGATTACAAATGGCTTTAAAACAATTCCTCTTTTTTGAAGCATGAGAGAAACTGCGCAAGGATCTTCATCGCATGCTTCGAGACCATCGGTGATAAGAATGATAATATTTCGACAATTGGTACAAGGTGTAAAATCGGCTCCAGCTTTTTCTAGGGATCTCGCAATCGGAGTTGTGCCCTTTGGTTGGATGGCATCAATTTTTTTCTTGATCTTGGCGAACTGGTTAGGTCCAAACGGAACTTCCAGTCTCGTGTCATCACAATCTTGAGGCGGTACTAGACTTTGGTGTCCGTACACTCTTAATGCCACATGTAGATTATCAATAGTCGAAAGACTATCCATCGTCTCTTTTAAAAGCTTTTTAGCAGTGGTGATCTTCTTTCCACCATCTTTCCAAGATGCCAGCATGCTTCTCGATGCATCAAAAACAAAAAGGATTCGGGTAGTTACTTCTTCTGAAGGATTGTGTTGCGCACGAGTTGTCTTTCCTGCAAGAAGAATAAAAGAAATGAGGAATAAAAAGGCGAAGCTGCGTAAGGCAGTATATGATTGAAAGAATTGATCTTTAATAGTCACCTAAAGTTTCGCTTAATTGATTAAGGGCATCAGCTAATTGTTCATTGTTAGGAGCGATGCCATGCCAAGAGTGATCTTTCATCATGAAATCAACT
>JABSPR010000130.1 GCA_013214975.1 Flavobacteriales bacterium | reverse complement strand
CATCGTCCATCTCGTAAATCGGCATCGATTCCTACAATGTGTATGGTGCCTTCGGGAAAAGCAGCGTAACTGTTTTTGAGAATAAAGGAAGCTTGTAGAATATCAAACTTGGGGACATTGTGAGAAATGTCAACAATTGTACTTGTTGGTTCCTGAGATAGAATAGCGGCTTTAATAAGACTAACGTAATAGTCTTTTAAGCCGAGGTCTGTTGTTAAGGTTATAATTGCCATTTAATTATACCGCGAAAATTCTTTAGAATTCCTTTATTTTGCTGTATCAAAATTAAATAATATTTAACATCTTCTAGAAGGTGTTCAAAGACTTTGGAATTTGGCTGATAAAAACAACGAAAAGGAGATTAGAATTGAATACATCGATCCGATAGATCTGTTCGGAGCAAACGATAAGAATCTCAAAATTATAAAAGAGAAATTCCCCAAGCTAAAAATCATTGCCAGAGGCGATACGGTTAAATTGGTTGGCTCAAAATCGGAAATTGAAAAATTCGAGGAGAGACTAGAAAAGCTTGTGAAGCACTTTAATAAATACAATGCATTAAATGAGAATAACGTGGAACGTTTGATGGATGGAGAGGAAAAGGTTGTAATGGCTTCTTCGAAAGAATCGAGTTTGATTTTGGTTCATGGCGTTGGTGGCAAAAAGATAAAGGCACGAACAGTTAATCAGCGAAAGATGGTTGATAGCTCTCGGAAGAATGATATTGTATTTGCAATTGGACCAGCAGGTACTGGTAAAACCTACACTGCTGTGGCCTTGGCTGTTCAAGCACTCAAAAACAGGGAAGTCAATAAAATTATATTGGCTCGTCCGGCAGTTGAAGCTGGAGAGCATCTTGGTTTTTTGCCTGGAGATATGAAAGAAAAGTTTGATCCCTTTGTACAGCCGATTTATGATGCTCTTGGCGATATGTTTCAGCATGATAAATTGAATATTTTAATGGAGAGAGAAATTATTCAAATTGCACCTCTTGCGTACATGCGAGGAAGAACATTGGATGAGGCCTTTGTGATTCTAGATGAAGCTCAAAATACTACAAAGGCTCAGTTGAAAATGTTTTTAACTAGACTAGGTAGCTCAGCAAAGTTTGTAATTACTGGCGATGTAACCCAAATAGATTTACCTCGAAAAAATGATTCAGGCCTAATGCACGCAAAGAATCTCTTAGAGGGCATTAAAGGAATAGATTTTATAACCTTAGACGAAAAGGATGTTGTAAGGCATAAATTAGTTAAGAAGATAATAGTAGCATACGATAAAGACGAACAGTAATATGAATAATACACTTACCGAATCATCATTTAATTTTTTAAAGCAGAAAAGTGTCTACAAAGGTAAAGTCCGTGATGTTTATAACATTAACGATGAACTTCTTGTAATGGTGGTTTCCGATCGTATTTCAGCTTTTGATTCTATTCTTCCAAAGGGTATTCCTTATAAAGGACAAGTATTAAATCAGGTTGCAAAGAAATCGATGGAGCTTACTAAAGACGTTGTTCCCAATTGGATAATAAATGTTCCAGACCCAATTGTAACTATTGGGAGATTGTGTAACCCATATCCAATCGAGATGGTTATACGTGGTTATTTGTCAGGTCATTCTTGGAGAGAGTATAGCAGTGGAAAAAGAATTCTTTGTGGTGTCGAAATGCCCGATGGGATGAAGGAAAATGATAGATTTCCAGAACCGATTATAACTCCTGCAACTAAAGCAGAGGAGGGTCATGATGAAGATATTTCTAGAGAAGACATTATTGCGCAAGGCATTGTCTCGGAAGCAGAATATATTCAGCTTGAAACATATACAAGAAACCTTTTCGCCAAAGGGACAGAGATTTCGGCTGAGAAAGGTTTGATATTAGTAGATACTAAATATGAATTTGGTAATGCTGGTGGCGAGGTTTTGTTAATAGACGAAATACACACACCTGATTCTTCACGATATTTTTATCAGGATGGTTATCAAGAAAGACAGGATAGTGGAGAAAAACAAAAGCAGTTGTCGAAAGAATTTGTTCGTGAATGGTTAATTGAAAATGGATTTCAAGGTTTAGAAGGACAGTCGATGCCTCCTATGCCGGATGAGTTTGTTACTGAAACTTCAGACCGATATATTGAGCTTTATGAAAAAATATCAGGCGATTCTTTTAATAGAGGGGATCTGTCGAATATTGGGGAACGAGTAGAAAAGAATGTGAATGCTTTTTTAGAGAGCTACTATTCCGAAACTACATTTTTGTAGCCGTAGATGTACAGTTTGTGGAACCGCCAGCAATTGCGTTAATGGTATATTTGAAATCTAAGACATCATCTTGAACAAAGATTCCAAAGCCGCTAATTGTCGTGTCTTCTGTCGAATTGAATTGTTCATTAATAACTACAGAGTCTCCTTTAATATCCATTAAAACCATATCACGGAAGTGTTTTGGATCGAAGTTTAATACTACAAGTTCAAATAAATTCCTATTCGATTGATTGTAATAACTCGTGTCTGAATCTCCAGTACATCCCACAACAGTCATGAACTCGGTATCAAGAGTATCGACCAAAAGACTGGATGCATAAGACACATTAATAACTCTTTGCTCCATGTCCATATTATCACAATCGTCAGATACAGAATAAGTAATAATATACTCACCAACGTTATCGGAGCTTACCTGAGTGGCTCCAGAAATTTCTATCGCAGAAGTTAAGTCTCCGTCTTCAATATCTCTAGCGGTAGCCCCTTGCTCAACGTATTCTTTACCTTTAATTACAGTTAAATATTTTGGCCCAACTAGTTCTATTACCGGCGAGTTAGGATCGTTGCAACATCCTGATATTAAGGCAATAAGGATAGCAGGTAGAAGGTGAGGAAGATGAGTTCTAGTTGTAGTTTTCAAAGGAGAAATTTGTCTTGTTTTTTGATAAAAATATACTATTGCTATCCGTGAATATAGCTAAAATAGGAGTGTTTGTCTAATATCTTAATTAAGTAGATCCATTAATTCTTTAATGGAATTTTGATTGTCAGGCTGCATAATGGCATCTGTAATTTGATTTTTTTCTTTTGCTGTTAAGTGAAAGCTAAGGGATACTTCTCTTGAGTTATCTGATCTCATTTGGAAATTTATAATATCAATGTTGCCATCAAACCAAGAACTCGCATATTTAATTAATTCGTCGTTTGTATAATCTTGGGTCTTGGTAATATTGGTGTAAACGCTTCCTAAAGGAGTAAGTAAGTTTTCAACCATCGACCTCAATGAATAGTCTTTATTGACTTTGTGCTTATCGGTATCTCTTAATTGAACTATCACAACACCACTAGTGTTCTTCTCTATCCAGTCTTTAAAGTTGTATAAAAAGTTTAAGCTAAGTTTTATACCAAAATTATCTCTTATGCCGGCATCCATTACTTCAATAGGAGGGTCGGTTGGTAAAGAAACTGCAGGTAAAACATAAGGGAAAGTAGCATTCATTCTTAATGCAGATGTAAATTTTAAATTATCTGCATTTTGGTCTTTAAAGAGTTTTCTGAACTCGATATTTTCCAAAGATGCGTCGTTTCTTACGTTTCGTTTTGGGTTATTATTACCTAAATAGGAGATGTTTTGAGATGATATTAGTACTCGGCGCCCGTCGTTAACTACCGTAGGAGAGAATATCATCATTGGAATAATAGACTCAGCTTCCGGTACCTGATAATCGATTAGTCTCTTGTCTAATATATATTTTGTGTTCTTGTTAAGTTGTTTTTCGAATGCATATGCTCGGTCTTTTCGATACTCATAAATCCCATCATTGAACTTCTGAAGACGCAAGTATAGATCGTTTATTGCAATAGAGAACGCAACTGGATTTAGTATGTCTTGTCCTAGATTTGAAAGGTGTTCAGGTGCATATGGATTAACATTTTGTGTTTTT
>JABSPR010000129.1 GCA_013214975.1 Flavobacteriales bacterium | reverse complement strand
ACTATAATCTGGGTTACAGTTACGAACTATTAGGTAATACAAAAAGTGCTGAATCTAATTATAGACTAGCACTCTCAATAAATCCTCAATATGACTCAGCCGCAAAAGGGCTAAGTCGAATAGGATTTTAGTTCAATAAGATTTATTTAAGACTATCGCAGATCGCTTTGAAAGCAACTGGATGATTCATAGATAAATCAGCTAATACTTTTCTGTTTAATTCAATTCCTTGAGCGTGAATTTTACCCATGAAAGTAGAATATGACATACCGTGCTCTCTTGCACCAGCATTAATTCTCATAATCCATAAACCTCTGAAAGTTCTTTTCTTCGCTTTTCTATCTCTGTAAGCGTAAGTATAACCTTTTTCCAGCCTGTTACGGGCGTTTGTGTAAACGTTCTTTCCTTTTCCAAAAAAGCCTTTGGCTTGTTTGTATATTTTTTTCTTTCGTTGCTTAGCGGCAACGTTGTTAGTAGCTCTTGGCATATTACTAAATTTTACAGTTAGCGTTCCGCAAAATCGGACTCTTTGGTGCTAATCTATATTCTACAATTAATTATTATCCTCTGCAAAGCATAAACCTTACTCTAGATACATCTGCTTTATGCACACATGTAAAATAAGTTAAGTTCCTTTTTCTTTTAGTCGACTTCTTAGTTAAGATGTGACTTTTAAAGGCATGCTTTCTTTTAATCTTTCCAGTCGCTGTAAAAGAGAATCTCTTTTTTGCACTAGAAACTGTTTTCATTTTTGGCATAGTACTTCTATTTTTTACTTTTCTTTTGACCCGATGATAATGGCGTTAGCATCATAATCATCCTTCGTCCTTCTTGCTTAGGTAATTGCTCTACTTTTGCAAGTTCTTCCAACTCTTGGGCAAACTTTAATAATAACAACTCACCCTTTTCTTTAAATAATATAGATCGGCCTTTGAAGAATACAAATGCTTTTACTTTAGCATTGTCTTCTAAAAACTTAGTAGCATGCTTTAACTTAAAGTTAAAATCATGATCATCTGTATTAGGACCAAATCTAATTTCTTTGACGACTACTTTCGAAGCTTTTGATTTTAGTTCTTTCTGCTTCTTTTTGTATTCGTATAAAAACTTTTTGTAATCAATAATTTTGCAAACAGGAGGTCTCGCTTCCGGAGATATCTGCACTAGATCCAGTTCTTGATCATCCGCCATTTTAATGGCTTCCGTAATGCCGTAAACACCGGGTTCAATACCTTCACCTACAACACGAACTTCCCGAGCCTCAATTTCGTCATTGATTTTGTACGGGTTATATACTTCCCGTCTTGCTCCTTTATTTGATCTTCTAATTGCTATGGCGTAGCCCTCCGTCTTTAATTATTAATATACTCTTTGTTCTTAAAAATCTCTTTTTCGATTTTAGAAACAAAGTCAGTTAACTTCATTTCTCCTAAATCTTCTTTTCCTTGTTTCCTAACCGAAATAGAATCGTTGTTAAATTCTGATTCTCCTACGATAAGCATATAAGGAAGTTTGTTAATTTCTGCGTCCCTTATCTTTTTACCGATTTTCTCGTTACGACTATCGACAAGCCCGCGAAGGTCGTAATTTTTTAGCAATTTTAAAACATTTTCTGCATACTCATTATACTTATCGCTAATTGGTAGGATTATAAATTGTTCGGGCGCTAGCCATAATGGGAATTTCCCTGCGCAATGTTCGATAAGAACAGCAATAAATCGCTCTAGAGAACCAAATGGGGCGCGGTGAATCATTACTGGTCGGTGCTTTTGATCGTCGTTACCTACATAATCGAGTTCAAATCTTTCCGGAAGGTTATAGTCTACTTGAATAGTCCCTAGTTGCCATTGCCTTCCTAAGGCATCTTTTACCATAAAATCCAACTTCGGACCATAAAACGCAGCTTCGCCAAGTTCAACGGTCGTCTTTAATCCTTTCTCTTCGGCTGCTTCGATAATCGCGGATTCTGCTTTCTCCCAATTTTCATCTGAGCCAATATATTTCTCCCTATTTTCTGGATCTCTCAAAGATATTTGAGCTGTATAGTCATGAAAGCCTAGAGCATTAAATACAAACAATACTAAATCAATGACTTTTAAAAACTCGTCTTTTACTTGATCGGGTCGGCAAAATAGGTGAGCATCATCAACGGTAAAACCTCTTACTCTTGTTAATCCAGACAATTCACCCGATTGCTCATATCTATATACAGTTCCAAATTCAGCAAATCGTATCGGTAAATCTTTGTACGACCGAGGTTTGTATTTGTACATCTCACAATGGTGAGGGCAATTCATAGGTTTTAAATAAAACTCTTCACCTTCTTTAGGTGTTTGTATTGGTTGAAATGCATCGGCTCCATATTTTTCGTAATGACCAGAAGTAACGTATAAATTTTTGTTGCCAATATGTGGCGTTACAACGGGTTCGTAACCAGATTTTAACTGAATGTCTTTTAAAAAGTTTTCTAATCTTTCTTTAAGCATTGCACCTTTGGGAAGCCACATTGGTAACCCTTGTCCAACTTTTTCGGAGAACATGAATAGCTCTAATTCCTTACCAATTTTTCTATGATCTCTTTTTTTCGCCTCTTCGAGTAATTCTAAGTATTCGGTTAGCTCTTTTTGTTTAGGGAAACTAATGCCATAAATACGAGTTAGCTGCTTGTTGTTTTCATCTCCTTTCCAGTAGGCACCGGCGACACTTAATAATTTAACCGCCTTGATAAAGCCAGTGTTTGGAATGTGAGGACCTCTGCACAGGTCTGTAAAATCACCTTGCGTGTATAAAGTGATGTTTCCATCTTCTAACCCTTCAAGTAAATCTAATTTGTATTCGTCATCTTTCTCCTTGAACAAAGAGATTGCGTCTGCTTTCGATATTTCTTTTCGTACGAAAGAACTATTTGTTCGAGCGAGCTCTAACATTTTTTTCTCAATCTTCGAAAATTCGTCTGAAGAGAAGTCTCGTCCGTTTAAATCAACATCGTAGTAAAATCCATTGCCTAATGCTGGCCCAACCCAAAATTTAACATCAGGATAAAAGAATTGTAAAGCTTCAGCCATAAGATGAGCTGTAGAGTGCCAAAGAACATTTTTTGCATTATCGCTGCCCCAAGTAATCAATTCTAATTGCGCATCTCCATTTAAAGGACGGGTAGCATCTATTAATTCGCCATCAACTTTGGCGGCTAAAACATTTCTTGCTAGGCCTTCACTTATAGAAGTAGCCACCTCGAGGGAAGTAGTCCCTTCTGGATATGTTCTTGTATTCTTGTCTGGAAAGGTTACTATAATCATATTGGGTAATTAATAAGGTCCGTAAAGGTATTAAAATGACCTTAGAAGTATTTATTATATGATAGCCTTTTCGCTAACGATAATACCATCTTCATCAGAGTATACAAAGTGACCTGGAGTAAATGTAGTGCTTGCAAACTTTACTGGAATTTGTTTATCACCCTGTCCTTTTTTTATACTCTTTATCGGGCAAGTTCCAATGGCTTTAATGCCAATTTCAATTGTACTAATTTCCCTGGCATCTCTTATACATCCGTAAACTATAATACCGGACCATTCATTTTTTACTGCTAGAGCAGCTATTAAATCTCCAACCAAAGCACATCTGGTTGACCCTCCTCCGTCTACGACTAATACCTTTCCATTGCCATTAGTAGATAAGGTCTCTTTTAAGATAACATTGTCCTCAAATATTTTAACAGTAACTATTTTACCAAAAAACGAGGCATGTTTACCGTAAATGTTAAATAATGGATCTGCAATTACTAGATTATCTGAATGATCATCGCAGAGATCTGCTGTGCTTAACTGACTCATTTATTTATGTTTGAATTATTCCTACGTTGTATTTTTCCGTGATAGGTTTATGGTTCGCGGCCTCTATACCCAATGAAATTACATTACGAGTTTCTATGGGATCGATAATAGCGTCTATCCATAAACGAGCTGCCGCATACATTGCTGTTGTTTCTTTCTCGTATTTCTTGGAAATTTTATCTAGGAGTTTTTTCTTATCTGCCTCTGTAATTTGTTCTCCGGCTTTTTTAAGTGCAGACGCTTGTATTTGGACTAAAACCTGGGCAGCTTGTTTTCCTCCCATTACTGCAATTTTAGCGGTTGGCCATCCCACTATAAGTCTTGGATCATAAGCCTTACCGCACATAGCATAATTTCCAGCGCCATATGAATTTCCTAATATTACAGTGAACTTAGGAACTATAGAGTTCGCCATCGCACTAACTAATTTAGCGCCGTTTTTAATAATTCCTTCGTGTTCGGATCTAGAACCCACCATAAAACCTGTTACGTCCTGCAAGAAGACCAGAGGTATTTTCTTTTGATTGCAATTCATAATAAATCGTGCTGCTTTAACAGATGAGTCAGAATAAATAACTCCTCCAAATCGCATTTCACCTTTCTCTGTTTTTATTATGCTTCTTTGATTTGCAATAATTCCAACAGCCCAGCCATCAATATTGGCTGTTCCACAAACGATAGTTTTGCCAAAATCCTCTTTGTACTCGTTAAATTTCGAATTGTCAACGAGCCTATCAATAATATCTCGTGTCTCATACGGTTTCTCGCGGATTTTTGGGATTAAACCGTAAAGTTCATCTAATGATTTGGCGGGCATTCGAGGTTCTGCTCTTTTAAAGTTTGCCAATTCAGAGGGTTGAATAGACTGGAATATTGTTCTGATCTTCTGGATACACTCTGTGTCGTCTTTACAGCGATAGTCAGCAATACCAGAGATAGCAGTATGCGTTGTAGCGCCTCCTAAAGTTTCATTATCGATTTCTTCTCCAATCGCAGCTTTTACCAAATAAGAGCCAGCCAAAAAGATAGAACCTGTACCATCTACAATCAATGTTTCGTCAGACATGATTGGCAGATAAGCTCCACCAGCAACACAACTTCCCATAACGGCAGAAATCTGAACAATTCCTCTGGCAGACATAATTGCATTATTTCTGAATATTCGTCCGAAGTCTTCTTTGTCAGGAAAGATTTCATCTTGAAGTGGAAGATATACTCCAGCGCTATCTACTAAATAAATTATCGGTAGGTTATTCTCCGTAGAGATTTCCTGAGCACGTAAAATCTTTTTTACGGTTATTGGGAACCATGAACCCGCTTTAACACTTGCATCATTGGCAACAATTACACACTGATTACCACTAACGTAGCCAATATGTACCGTGGTTCCACCACACGGGCAACCACCATGTTCTTCGTACATTTCGTACCCAGCCAAAGGGGCTATTTCCAAGAACTTAGTATCTATATCGATTAAGAGATCAACGCGTTCACGAACGGTTAGCTTTCCTTTCTCGTGTTGCTTGTCGAGTTTAGCTTTTCCTCCACCAAGTTTAATGCGATCTATAATCTTGTCCATCCTGGACAAAAGGAACTTGATATGGTCTTCGTTTTCGT
>JABSPR010000128.1 GCA_013214975.1 Flavobacteriales bacterium | reverse complement strand
TATTACCCGTTGCATTATTTGTAAAAAAAGTAATAGGGACAGGCCCTTCACCTAAAACCAGTCCATATCCGTCTTCCCAGGCATCGTTTGTTGTTTTAATTCCAATTGCTCTACTCGGACCAACAGAGTTGGCCTTAATCCAACAAGAAAGTATAAAATCATCTGTCGGATTTAACACTGCTGCATCAGAAACCCCTAGGTATTCGTTATTATCTTGATCGAAGAATTGGGATGAACCCAATATAAAATCGTTTGCATCTTCCTCTGACTGGTTATCAGTCACATAGGCATCATTTCCATTTCCTGATACATCCGGATATCCTGGTCCGGCTCTATTCAAATGCCAAACACCTTTAAAATTATTGCTCCCACTAAAAACCTCGGAAGCGTTACTACTATCAGAGGCACTTGGATTATCCCAATACATTGTGATATAACCTGGACTTTCGGTATCCTCTTTAATAGTATTTATTTAACCCCGATATATGCTTCCTCATTTACAGTATTCCATTCTTCAATTCCATATCTAAAATGAACACTAGTATTCGAGGTTAAAGCGAAACGAATATCTATGCCGTTGGCATCTGCTTCATTCCAAAAATCAGCAGATGGTTGGTTTCCTCCATTAATCCTAATTAAAAGCGGAAAGTCATTGAGCTCATTACCATTAGTTCCAATACCAGAAGTATTAATATCTATAGTAGCCGATTCGGTCCAATCGTAATAATCATCGTCTTGGGCAAAAGAATTTTGCACCACTAGAAGTGGTAACAAAGAAAGTTAAAAACTTTAATATATTACCGGTCTTCATTTTAGTATGCAAAGAGCGCCTAAAGACTCATCTATTCTACTTCTTGAAAATTCAATTATTATTTCTATTTACGCACCACTATAACGCATTAAAAATCAGCAGTGTTGCATTGCATTATTCTAGTGTAATAAGGATAAGGTTTTAACCGTGTTTCCAGTCAAAAACAGCAGTTATTAACCGGTAACCTTACGAGTTAACTTAATATCAAAAAAAGACCTAATTAAATATTCAATTTCAAGAGCCAAATACCAACACTTAGAAACTCCTGAACGATGTACTGGACACCACTAACGAATCCAATTTAAAAGAATAGAGTTCATCTTATTAAAAACTTCATTTGCCTGCAACACAAATTCCATTATTTTTACAACAACCTAAACTACAATACAGCTCATAAACTAGAGGTTAAGCCCCTATCTTTCCTTAACTTAATCCGTATTAGTATTAGGAGAAATAATTATTAAGTGGTGTTGTTCAACGAACAACTAATGCCCTAATACTAATAAAACACAGATGATTAGAAGCGCAATATTAAATTTCCAGAGGTATCCTCCTGTCGCGCCATGCCTCTTCATATCCAAGAGGATTACCCCGTTTTTATTCGTTTTGTTTTTTTGTCTAAACATAAATTTGGCTGTCGCTACGAGTTCTTCTTCTAAAGAAAAGACGCTTGAAAAGGCTGAAAAGTTCTTTACAAAAGACAAATACGAAAAAGCACTTAAGGTATATGCCAAGTTGATGAACGATTCAACTATTGACAATCATATTTTGTATAAAACTGGATTATGCTACTATGGGCTATCGGCCTATTCTGCAGCAATTATTTTCTTAGAAAGAAGCATAGAGAACACGGAGAATATAATTCCAGAAGCCGAATATTTTTTAGGAAAAAGTTATGATGGCGATAACAAACCATCTAAGGCAATACCTCATTTCTATAAATTCGAAGAAATGCTTAAAGTACTGGCGGAAGTTAAACCTGAGAATGCTTTGAAATTTCAAGAACTAGCTATAGCGCTGAACGTAGAAATAGAATTGTGTAAAAGCAAAGTGGAAAATGAATACTTAAAGAAAATTAATGAATCGGCAGATTCTTCGGCTTACTTCCTTCTCACTAACGAGAACGAACAAGAGGACAACTCTACTACAAAAATCCTTAACAAGGATGTCTACTCTTCAAATGGCACCAAAAACAAGTTCCTACTCTTTACTTTTTTAAACTTACCACAAGACAGCATACTATCTATGTCTCTTCCAAATTCGATAACAATAGAAGAAGAAGAACAGAAAAAGACGACAGAGCCGCCCCTCCCTGTAGAGATTATAGAATCTAATGAAGTCAAAACTAGTGAAGCAAATCTCTCAACCGAAGAAACTGGTACTACAAAGAAGTATACTATTCAAGTCGGAGCATTCGATAGAATGCCAAGTCAAGAATTTCTTTTTTCTATTGAAAATTTAAATTCGCATGTAACCCCAACTGGCTTAATAAAGTATACGTTGGGCAGTTTCACAGAGAAAGAATCAGCAGCTAAATATAGAGACGAACTTATACAAAGTGGATTTACTGGAGCTTTTATTATTTCAATTCAATAACGAAATAAAAGAAAGATCACTAGGCCAATTTATAAATGATTAAACTTCGAAATATTATTAGTCAACTTAGTGTCGAAGATTTCGAAGGTTTCGGAGATCAACTTCTTGAAAACAAAGCGGATAAATACAACCGTCTTCTAGTTTTTTACAGAGAAGATTACCTTACAGACACTGAAGTTGCTAAAGAGCTTGA
The DNA here is from genome assembly GCA_013214975.1 of Flavobacteriales bacterium. Lineage (NCBI taxonomy): Bacteria > Pseudomonadati > Bacteroidota > Flavobacteriia > Flavobacteriales > Flavobacteriales bacterium. The sequence goes on along the minus strand of JABSPR010000128.1, from coordinate 2,943 downwards.
TGCCTCTGCAAACGCTTATTACACAATAAAATCTAGATTATTCCATAAAGTACAGAACTTTTTACTTGAGAAAGTAGACGGCCCTAAAGTTGATCTTCTTAGAAAGGTTGCCAATATACCGAGTCTAATGTTTGGACTTCAAAAATCAACAGCCTCTGCCATTTTATTGAAGTTAGAAAAAGATCTTCTTGAATATGATATGCCAAATGAGTTAGCTACTGTATATAATGCATTAAAGAAGATGAATCTTCACACTCCCAAATACTATCACTACACGCAGCTTTATAATAAGCACATTGCCTATACAGTTGCCTTTGATAAAGTTGAGAGCTTATTATCCGACTTCCATAAACACTTAGGAGACTACAACGCTACAAAAGACTCATCTATCTTAGATGTGCTTGTTCTTATAAAAAGAGAGTCGCACAACGCTTGTAGACTATACGAGTCCCACCATTTAAGGGTATTCAATGACATGGTAGATATTTCGTTCGGATTGTTTGTTCCTGTGGAGGATGAAAAAATTGAAGATGCACCTTTAGAAGACATGCTGAATAACATAAAAGATACTATTCAAACATATCCCAAAGACACAACATATCAGTACTTAAAGACTGCCTATTATTTTCTTGCGTTTGAATACTATCATCATTTTAAACTTTATAAAAAAGAAAATGAATACTTCAAAAAGCTCAACAACAAGCTAACCTCCTTCCTACTCTATAATTTCGTTTGCTATACATCTAAATTTTTGATTTCCAAATTAGAAAAGTATGTCATTGAAAATAAAGAATCGGAATTGTATATGGAGAACATTGACTTAAAAGACAATTACGAGCCTGATAAATCTGACATTCCGAACTACATAAATTTCATAATTTACATGGCTACTTCAGCCTATTATTCTAATAAGTATAATGAAGCGATCACATTTTTAAATCAATTGATCAATGACATTAGTCTTAAGAATTACATCCATGCCGAAATTGAAATAAAGCTTCTTTTAAGTACATGTTATTTGATGGGTGGAAAGAACGAGCAGTCTACTTATATACTAAGAACGCTTGCTAGAAAAATCAGAGAAGGGAAAAATAAAATCGATTATGAAAATGCCAATATGTACACCAAGATATTGAAGCAAATAATTAAAAAAGGTAGTAAATCAGATACAGAACAATTAGAACTGTACAGTGCTAGATTCCAACAGTTAAATCAAGGTCCAGCCAGAATCCTAAGCTACATTAGACTTAGCGATATTATCAAACAAGGAACTAGTAAAACTAGACCTCTCGTTTCTTTTTAAAGAATTATAGTTAAATACAGCCGAGGTGAATACTCGAGAGCGGTTTATTTAGGTACGTTTTCACACGATCATTAAATTGTGCCTTTTCTAAATCCTTCGGATTAACAGAAGACGTTAGCATAATTACTTCCGTGTTTTTTCTAAACTCATCTGTTAATTTTTCAAATTCATCGAGAAATTGAAGGCCATCCATAATAGGCATGTTAATATCCAAAAATATCACACCAGGAATCATTGATTCAGGAACATCAGACGATCGTTCCAGGTTATGTAAGAACTCCAGGGCGCTTCTACTACTTGTATGTATATACACATGATCAGCAAAATTTGAACCCTCAATCATTTTTTGATTAATGAAATTATCAACCTCATTATCATCCACCAACATCACAACAGAGTACCTTGATTCCGGCTTTTTCCCACTTAACTTTATTGTGCTTTTTTCTCTATACATTCTTTATGCAGTTCTGTTTCTTAATAAATAGTACAACGTTCAATATCTATAATTGTTTCCATACTAATGGAACATTTACCTCACCGACAAATCAAAACGATTAAAAGCAATAAACAAGTTATTAAAACCAAAAACTAAAAACGCTATTTTTGACTCATGTTGAAATGTGCAGTTGTCAAATTTAATTATCTCTTACCTATCTTAATAATTTTATTAGGCTTATCAGATGCATATTCTCAAATTACACCTTCCAACAATAATTGCACTAGCGCAACAAACCTTTGTTATTCAACTCCAGTTAATGGTACAACTATCATAGCAACAACTGAATGTCCGGGTTCAGAAGATTGTATAAATGGAGGAATTATTGGTTACCCGGCAAATAATACAATTTGGTACACTTTTTCTTCTAATTCAAATGGCGGGGCTGTATCTATTCTAATATCAAATATAGGTGGCTGCACAGGAGCAAATACGAGTCTTCAAGCTGCGTTAATAGAAGCGACTATTCCTTGTGATATATCTACTTACACCGTAATTGATTCGAATAATGGTAGCTCTTCAAACTTCTCGTTAACGGGAAACCTAAATCCAAATACCGTTTACTATATCCAAGTAGATGGCGATGAATCTACATTACCTTATGCCGAATGTGATTTTAGCATTACAACATCTGGAGAAGGAGTAAAATTTGTAACCAGCTTATCGACTACTCCTACATGTACAAACAGTTGTGATGGAACAATTAATGCAAGTACCATTGGGAGCGAAGTCGGTTCTGGGCTCTCCTATTTATGGAGTAATGGAGTTACATCAAGTTCTATTACAGAATGCTCCGGCAATTTCACAGTAACTATTACCGATTCCGAATCCTGCCAAATAACCGCATCAACAAATTTATCAAGCCCCATTCCTCTCTCAAGTACTACTTCTGTCGACAGCATCCCATCCTGTTTTCAAGGATCAGACGGAAAGGCTTCAACTATTACATCTGGGGGTACAGGAGCCATTGATTATGTCTGGTCGGATGGCCAAACAGAAGCAACGGCCAGAAATCTTTCTGCAGGAACATATTCACTAACTACTACCGATGAGAATTCATGTACGGTAGAAACAACAGTTACTGTGGAAGACCCCAAAATCATAATCCCATCCACTTTAACAAGCGACAACGACCTTTGTAATG
>JABSPR010000127.1 GCA_013214975.1 Flavobacteriales bacterium | reverse complement strand
GGAGCCTTACAAGGCTTACTAATTGCACTTTCGTTTAAAATCCTGAAGATCCCTGAGTCTCCTATCATTTTTCTCAATATTCTCTCTTTTGCTAGTCTTTCGGCTTTAGCCCGTTATTGCGTTATAAGGTTTAATAAAATTCCCTCTTGGATAATATGGGTCCTCGTTATGACTTTACCTTGGGCTATGTATTCTTCAAGACCAATTAATCCCGCATATGCCTTTATTTTTTCGGTACCATTCTTTATTTGTTTAATTGACTTACTCCCTATTTTTAAAAAGCCCCTCATTAATTCATATATCGGTTTTTTTGTACTTGGATTATGTACTACATGTATTATGCAACTTCACATGTCATGGATTCTTCTGGTTCCGTTAACGGGACTCGTATTTATATCGAAGTACAAAAACAATATCACTCTCCAACTAAAGGGTGTAGGAGCATACTTAATTGGTCTCTCAATTGGACTTCTAACATTAGTACCAACATGGTTAAACGACACTCTATATGAAGGAAACATAGGTACTAATATCGTTATTAAGCTTAATAACTGGTCCAATTTACCAGTAATAGTATCCCGTTTATTCTCATTCTCGGCATACGAAATTCCATATTTCCTAGGAACTAAACATCGATACGAGATAATCAGTGACCAGATATGGATGACTCCTATTATGCTTTTTCTACTAATCGTTGGTTTCGCTCAAGTTGGATTATTTATTTACTCCTTCTTCATTAAAAATAAGACAGAAGGTTTTTTTCAATTGAAAATCTTATTACTTATCACAATCATATTATTGTACTTCAGCTTCTTCTTTTCCATAAAAGGACCTTCCTCACATACGTTTTACATATTGGCCCCTTTGCCTATTTTCTATTCCTTCTACGCTTATGAATATTTATTAGACAAGAGCAAATACACATTACCATTATTAAAATTCATATTACTCTGTGGAATACTATTTCACATAGGATTAGGACTTTACAACTTCCAGAACACATCCTTATATACGGACAGAGTTAAAATAGTAAATGCATTAGAAAATATGGATTATACCATTTTAGGGACAAGAAGGGCTGATGAATGGGGATATGGATTTTAAAACCATATAGTAATTAGACGTTGATCAAGATTAATACTAAGCGGCAAAAATCACTTTCAAAATAACACCTAAATGTTCTCCCTTACCATTTTAAGTATTCGCATTCTACTTATTACTATACTCTTCACCTCCCTAGGAGAAGATTTCAGCAACAGTAATAAATTCTTTAAACCAATTAGTTTTTTATACTCTTTCCAATAGTAGAATGCTAATATTCCCGCAATCGGGGCTCCAAATAAAAGCGAATAATAACTAATCTCATTTAAATCTAATTGTGATAACCCCTTAAATTGAAGTAAGTAATACAATGGAAAGAGAATGGACCCTAATGTAATTTTCATAGAAGATCGAAATTCAATTTTCTTAGCAATCTTTTTTGCGAAAAACTCTGAAAAAAAGTAAGGTATATAATTCCCAACTACTCCGAGAACAAAAACAGGTATCCCTAAAACAAGAATAATCAACTTACCCCCTAACTTACCCATCGGTGAAGGATTATTTATATATGACTCAACCAAATGATCCCTTAAACCTAAAGAATTAACGCTCTTTAAATAACCACCAACAAGTATTTTTAGCTCATTAAGTTTTTCCTCATTTTCCTCGTACATCTTGTTTACCATTTCGGCTATCTCTACAGAAACATCAAATTGATTTTCCAAATTGCCGTATTCTAAGTTTTTCTCTCTTAATCGATCCGTCATAAAAACAACTTCTATTTGCTCTACAATCTCATCATTCTTCTTTTTATCTATTATTATCATTTGTTTCTGTAGAACCTCTCCAAAGAACCTAGTTAGATTTGTTGTGGCAACGTTCTCGTTTTCTTTATGCTGCTCCCTGAACTCCTTTAAACTGTACGGTTCCGAACAGTTAAGAAACAGGTTACTCCGAAATTTATTCCAATTACTGTAATTCAATCCAACTGCAACAACGTGCACGTCCAAATCGTAATCGTTTTCCTTTTCTGCACCCAGAATTAATCTTGCTGCCCCCTTTTTCATTCCTCGCATTCTTCTTTCTTGAACACAAATACCTTCTGAAAAAATAATAATGGGTTGCAGCTTCTTTAACTTATCGGCACCCTCTTTAAATGTTTCGGTATTCTTATGGAGATTATCCGCTCCTTCTTGAATTCTGTACGCAGGAAGTATATTCATTTGCCTCATAAGAAAATTCTTAAATGGACTATTAAACATATCAGACCTGGCAATAAAATTCATATACCTTCGAGCAGCTATAGTAACAACTGGAGGATCTGTAAAGGCATTCGTATGGTTAGCAATAAAAATAAAAGGCTTATCTCTAGGTAATTTGTCCCTATTCTTCATTTGAATACGTTCAAAATAAATACGATAAGCAGGGCCGAAAACGATTCGGATCAGAAAATTGAAAAATGACATTAGCTAGGTTTTGTCTTATCCATTTTAAAGTAGCTCTTTAATTATCCTTTCAACTGAATAACCTTCAGCCTCTGCCTTATAGTTACGAACTAATCGATGCCGTAAAATCGGAACAGCAACGGCTTTAACGTCTTCAATGTCTGGGGAAAATTTCCCATTTAAAGCTGCATAGCATTTTGCTCCTACTATTAGGTTTTGTGAAGCTCTAGGGCCAGCTCCCCAAGACAAATACTCATTTACTATTTCTTCAGCCCCTTCTGTACTCGGTCGAGTTTTACTAACCAACCTTACTGCATACTCCAATACATTATCTGGAACAGGAATTTTCCGAATCAATTTTTGATAAAATAATATTTCCTGACTATTCAATAGCGGTCTAACTTCTTGACTTTTATCCGATGTAGTCTCTTTAACTACAGCAATCTCCTCATCAAAAGAAGGATAATCTAACCATAGATTAAACATAAACCTATCCAATTGAGCCTCGGGCAGAGGATATGTTCCTTCTTGTTCAATTGGATTTTGCGTTGCTAGGACAAAAAATGGTGAACCTAAATCGTATGTTTTACCACTCGTTGTAACAGAACCTTCTTGCATTGCTTCTAACAACGCAGATTGTGTTTTAGGCGGAGTTCTATTAATCTCATCGGCTAAAATAACATTGGCGAAAAGAGGCCCTTTGATAAAACTAAATTGTCTGTTCTCATCCAATATTTCCGAACCGATAATATCAGAAGGCATTAAATCTGGTGTAAATTGAATTCTATTATAATTCAATCCAAGTACCTTTGAGATAGTATTTATCATTAAGGTTTTTGCCAAGCCAGGTACTCCAACCAACAAACAGTGTCCTTTACTAAAGATCGAGATTAAAATCATCTCAACTATTTCATCTTGACCAATTACAATTTTCCGAATCTCTTTTTTTAGGTCCTTTACAACCGCTACGAAATTGTTAATAGCCTCTACTTCTGACATTTCTTGGTTTGAATCCATTATCCTTTTCGAATTAGTTTATCCAATTATAGCCATAATCACATTCGCTATAATCATCAACAATTTCTATAAATACATTTTTAGCCTTTTTCTCCACCCAATTTTTTAATATCTCTTGTTTTTTTGATCCTTCACAAGCCAATTTAATTTTTTGGTAGTCATCTTTCATATTAGCTCGATGCGGTTCAGTCCTTCTTAATAATTTCACAATCCTTACCCCTTGCTTTCCATCTGCGGTAGAAAATAATACAGGCTTAGAAACATCTCCCACTTTCAGACTTGCCATCGCCCCATACAAGCTTCGATCGATTTCTCCCATTTCAAACAAGGTATTCCCAGTGACAGGATTAATTACAATACCTCCATTATTTTTAGTTTCTTCATCATCAGAAAACATAATTGCGGCCTTTTCAAAAGTCATACTATCCACAGAAGAAATTAAAATACTAACGCTATCAATTTGCTTTTCTGCTTTAACTAACTCTTCTATTGCAGGGTTTAGCTTGAGTAAGATATGCCTTAGATCAAGCTCCTCTCCTCTTCTATTGGTTAATTGGATGAAATGAAATCCAAATTGAGTTTCGAATATTTCACTTATCTCATTTACATTTAATGAATATGCCATGGCCTCAAACTCTTTAACCATAGTGCCTCTCAGAACTTTTTTTATCTCTCCTCCCTGAGCTGCAGAACCAGGATCTTGAGAGTACGATGCTGCCATGGCAGACATACTTTCTCCACTTATTACTCTTTGCCTTATTTCTTCTAATTTCTCTTTTACTTCTTTTTTTCGCGTTCTTGAAATTGTTGGGATTTTAACAATATGAGCTACCATTACTTCAGAGTTTACAAATGGTAAGCTATCAGTAGGTATTTTCTCGAAATACTCTTTAATTTCTAAAGGGGAAACCTGAACCTCTCCAATAACTTTCTGTTGCATTCTTTGGGCTAATAATGCATCTCTTATCGCCTCTTTAAACTCTTCTTTAATTTCTATTATTTTCTTTCCATAGTATTCTTCCAGCTTTTGTTCTGATCCAAATTGCGAAACAAAATATCTTAGCCTTCTATCTAATTCAGCATCAACCTGACTATCTGACACATCTACACTATCCATTTTAGCTTGATGAATAAAGAGTTTTTGCAGAACCAACTGTTCAATTACTGAGCATTCGATATCTTTCTCAGGAGCTCCTTGTGCACTCAGTTGCTCTTTCTGCTCTCTTATATCGGATTGTAGAATAATATTTCCACCTACCTTCACAACTACTTGATCGATTACATTGCTTTGGCTATATACGTTTCCCAATATAGATACGACTATCAATAGAGAAATAAATGGGGCACTTATTATCTTCATTCTAATTAAAATATTTCAAATTTATTCTGTGCTTTTGCATCCAAATATACCTTGTTCTCCATCTCATTAATCAGCTGAAGTCTTCTTTGATTTATTATGATAGCTCTTACCTGACCTCGTACTGCACTTAACGGAGCAACACTGTCCTTATTTCTTATTTCTTTTAAATCAACATATAGGATAACTTCGTCTTTGGTTGCTTCAACTAACCTATTATGTCCCAATGCCCACATAAACTTCACAATTTTAACTCCCAACCTTGCTTCGAGCTCTTCTATCTCCATCCAATGTTCTCTTTCTAAATTAAAAATTACCAAGTTTTGGTTACAGAACTTCTTTAATGATTTGGATGAACCCGAATTTCTTTTTCTAACAAGTTTTCTAAATTCTTTAATGTCTACATCCCCTTTATTCATTTTAATGTAATTGACCTTAATCAACTCTGTTTTGATTTTAAAATTGTCAATATTTGATTCATAGAATAATTTGATATCTTCTCCGCTAACAACCGTATCGAGTTTTTGCAGAACTAATTCTCTTTCATATATATAGCTAATTAAAGAATTACGATACTTTTGAATTTCTGCGTCAATATCGATCTGATCTTCTCTTAGATTTTCAACCGCATGATAATAGTAGAGCATTCCTCTTACCCAATCCTCGATATACGCTTCCACCATGCGAATACTATCTTCATGACTAGTATTATTAGGAATTATTTTTGCTAAATCTTCTTGATATAAAAAGCTTTCATTAACTCTTGCTGCAGTGTTACTCTGAAATGCCTTCTCTCTTATTTCATTATCACAAGATTCTAAGCCAAGAATAAGTACAATAAATAGAGGTAAAATAACCTTCAATATTTTCACATTATTCTTTATCACTCCTGAAGTATGCTTTCGAATATAGGTTTGCATTATTTGCTGATAGAAAGGAGAACATCTTCTTCTATTACTACCTCATACTTTTTTCTTAAAGCTTCTATCCATTGCTCTTCTAAGAAATCCTGGTAATCAGCTGTAACTAATCCGCGAGCCTCAGCAAGGGTTTTTTGACGTTCTTTATTAAGACTATAAATTATCACAAACTGAGTTGAATCGTTCACCATAGAATTGGCACCAATTCCTACCTTCCATTCTGAATTTTTCATTACATCTTCTTTTGCGGAATAACTTCCTTTATCAACAGAGATACCTTCTTCTATTTTCATTAGAATTTTATAGGCTTCTTCCATGCTTTTCTTCTTAATAGCCTTCTTTGATTGTTTCGCGATAGATTGGCTTGCACAAGTAACGACCAACGCCTTTGCTGATTTCCCCTTTAAATACTGCCCCTTATTATTATCATAATAAGTTTTAAGCCCTAATGAATCTTTAACAGCCTTTGTCCAAACTTTATTATCTGTTAACTCAAATAATAGAATTCCATCTCGGTACTCTTTCATTAAATTCTTAAAATCAGGATATTCAATAGCTAAATTCTTGTTGGCTATAGTCATACACGATTCTTTAATAAAGCTATTATACAATGAATTAACCGTTTCTATCGGACTAAAAACTTTGCTTCTACGCTGGTGCTTAAAAATATAATTTGCAAAATCTTGTTGGGTATATTTATGTCCCTTCAATTTAAAAAGCACACCTGTTAAACCCTTTGCTTTTGACACTTCCCAAGATCTACTTCTATAACTTTCATCCAATACTTTATAAAATTGGTTCCGCATTTTCACATTGTCAGAAAATTCATACTTCTTCATTAACGAACGAACATATGACCTTCTAATTATTTTTATTCTATTGTCGCTTAATATTTTCTTTTTAAGCCTATGCTTAACGTTTTCATATGATTCAACTTCCTTCTTTTCTATCCTTTTAATTAAATGCCAACCTAAGTCTGTTTTAATAGGTTTTGAAACATCACCATCTTTCACTAATCCAAAGGCAGCATCTTCAAATTCTTTCAACATTTTACCTGCACCGAATTCTTTTAAGACTCCACCCTTTTCTCCAGACCTCACATCATGTGACTTCTCCTTAGCTATTTCCGCAAAGTTCCCTCCTAAAGCTATCTCAGCGTGAATCTTTAATATTTTCTCCTTTGCAAGCGCCTCAGAGCCAGTCTTATCCGCCTTTATTAAAATATGGGCGACCTTAATTTTACCTAATGCCTCTCTTCTTCCTTCCAATCGAATCAAATGATATCCATATTTTGTTCTTATAGGCTTTACTACTTCACCATCTGCTGCATGCAGAACTGCTTTACTGTAAGTATAAAGAAGTGAATATGCTGAACGAAAACCAATATTTCCCTTAACTCGCTTTATATCTTCATTGTCCGTATTTTCCATAATAAGATCATCAAAACTTTTTCCGTTTTGATACTCTTTATAAATGGCACTAATCTTATTATAGAGCTTCAATGTATCTGAAGGTGATGCCTTCTTTCTTAAAGGAAGAAACAATTGTGACGTGTTTAACTCCGTGGAGTACATCTCATATGCTTCTTTCAGAAAATGATCTTCCAGTTCTTTATCCGTTAGATATGTAGCTGCAAGTTGTCTTCTGTAACCCAATAATTCCTTTTTAAAAGCTTTGGAACTATCTAACTGCATCTCTTCGGCTTCTTTTACTTTAAGCTTAAAGTTTATGTACAATTCGAGGTAATCATTTATTGCCTGTTGCCCAGTATCGTTATTGTTATTTTTTTCGAATACTCGGCGAAACTCCCCTTTTGTAACATCTTCTCCAGCAATTTTCAAAATCACTGTACTAGAGTCAATAGCACTTGCATTACCCACAACAACAAACAAACTCAGAAAAGAGATGCAAAGAATATTTTTCATAATAATAATTATCTGCTATAATTAGGTGCTTCACGTGTTATTGCCACACCATGAGGATGACTTTCAGTGATTGCCGCTGGAGATATTTTCATAAACTTAGCTTTTGCCAAATCTTCAACCGTAGCAGATCCAGTATAACCCATCCCCGCTTTCAGACCACCAATTAACTGGTATAAAACTTCTGATAAAGTTCCTTTGTAAGCTACTCGTCCAGAAATACCTTCAGGGACTAGTTTTTTCGCATCCATTTCCGATTCTTGAAAATATCTGTCTTTTGATCCTTTTTGCATAGCCTCCAACGAGCCCATTCCTCTATAAACTTTAAATTTTCTTCCTTCAAAAATTATTGTTTCTCCTGGAGATTCATCGACACCTGCAAACAATGAACCAAGCATAACAGAACTTGCCCCTGCCGCAATTGCTTTTACAATATCCCCACTAAACCGAACTCCACCATCAGCAATTAATGGTACTCCTGTCCCCTCTAATGCCGCTGCAACGTTAAATACTGCCGACAATTGCGGAACACCAATTCCTGCAATTATTCGTGTAGTACAAATAGAACCTGGCCCAATACCTACTTTAACAGCATCCGCTCCATGCTTAACTAATTCCAATGCAGCCTCCGCTGTTGCGATATTCCCTACCACTACATCAAGATTCGGATACTTTTCTTTTATCTTTTTTAACAGATCTATAACTAACTTAGAGTGACCATGAGCTGTATCAATTGCGACTGCATCTACCTCGGCTGCAACTAAAGCATCCACTCTATCCATCGTATCTGCAGCAATACCTATTGCTCCTGCAACTCTCAACCTACCAAAAGAATCCTTACATGAGTTTGGATTTATTTTTACTTTACTAATATCCCGGTAAGTAATTAATCCGATTAGTCGATTACCCCCATCTACAACAGGTAGCTTTTCAATTTTGTGTTTTTGCAAAATCTCCTCAGCAACATCCAAACCTGTCCCTTCTTCTACAGTGATAATGTTCTCTTTTGTCATCACATCTCGAACATCCTTTTCTAGGTCTTTTTCAAATCTTAAATCCCTGTTCGTTACAATTCCAACCAACTTATTAGAACCATCAATTACAGGGATACCGCCGATTTTATAATCGTGCATTATTTTTAAAGCATCTTTTACTTTGGCATCCTCTAATAACGTAATTGGATCTTGAATCATTCCACTTTCAGAACGTTTCACCTTTCTAACCTCAGCGGCTTGAGACTTAATGCTCATGTTTTTATGTAGGATCCCAATGCCTCCTTCACTAGCAATTGCAATTGCTAATCTTGCCTCGGTAACGGTGTCCATTGCTGCAGAAACAATTGGTGCATTTAATGGGATATTCCGAGTAAACATCGATGTTACCTTAACATCTTTCGGTAATAAGTCTGAATATGACGGAACGATTAATACATCATCGTATGTAAGTCCCTCTTCAATAATTCTATCTTCTGCTGTTGACATGCGAAATCGGTTAAAAATTGGTGTGCAAATTTACCAAAAAATATGCGAATTCAAGCTTACTAACAGGGATAATACCCTTAGTAAGATGAGTTCAAATAGACCAGCGTAACGGTACCTTTCTTATGACGGCTTTCCCCAGATGCAGAGCGATAATAGATGAGATATGCGTACACACTTGAAGGGCATAATGAACCTTTGTATTTACCCGTCCATTTTTCGTAGGGATCCTTTGTTTCAAAAATCAACTCTCCCCATCTATTAAAGATGAAGAACTGATACCCTTCATTAAATATAAATGACGCTATAGGCCCAAATGTTCGATTGACATAAATTTCACTTGTTGGATCAAAGACATTGGCTATCGTATCAAACAATACCTCTTGGTTTGCACAAGATACATTTGATCTACTCACACCAGCAAACTCATCCAATCCGTTTGAATAACCAATCGCTTCAACGTAATAACAGAACCTACCATAACCATTTGCGTCATTGGGAATATAATCTTGATATTTTAATGTCTCTCCTGATACTATCTCAACGGAAGAACCGTCAAAAACACTATCTATTCCCAAATAAATTACATATTCACTTACCCCATTATCCCAGCCTCTAAATGCATTCCAAGACAGACTACTAGAGATATCTTCCTGTCCTTCAGCTTCTAGCTTTATTGTCTGAACAATATTCGATGAGTCAACATTATGCCCACAGGCATTAAATACAACCAACTTGTAATAGTAACTACTTTCTGAGGTATTGACATTTTCATCTCTAAAGACAAATTCAGAATTAACTAATGGTTCTACTCCTAGGGAGTCAAACATCCCTGTACTTGGATCTAGCCTGTACACACCAAATGATTGCACATCACTTTCTATATCCACATACATCAAGGCAACAAGGGAGACAAGGGTGATTATGGTGATGGTCAGCACTTTCCATACAGCATTGGCATTTGTATAGGATTAGTGTGGTTCAACTTGAACGTATTGGTGGAAGCTGTATGACTGGGAGCTACGAAGGTGTTACAGTGGTACTGATAGACTATGTTGGTTATAAGGTGTTTTACTATATTTATGTATTGTTCAACTTGCCTTAGGAAGACTGAGACTGCAAAGACGAAAGCCCTGACTGATCTGGTTTTACCCCATCCTCTGGAGAAGCTCAGGAAAGAAACATTTGTCCATGCACTATTCAGTACCTGACTGACAGCTCAATGCATGAGGGTACTGCTTCTAATATTCATATGCCAGGCTAGTAGAGGATTAAATATAGATGAAAAAGAAGAAATGAAAGTCATATTGAGATC
>JABSPR010000126.1 GCA_013214975.1 Flavobacteriales bacterium | reverse complement strand
TATCTGTTATACTAATTTTCATTACTAATTTTAGTTTCAGTCAATTTGGGATGCCCAAGTTTGCAAAGGTTTCTGAGAAAGAAGTGAATTCCTTGAAAAGTAAGACATATGTTTTATTGCACGACAGTCAGGGTGAAGAAATAAACACTTTGGTCAGGAAAGCATTAGAGGATTATTGGACAGTAAGTGAATACGAAATTATAGATGAAGCTTATGCTAAATCGAATTTTGAGGATAATCAAAAGGTGAACATTCTCCACTTTTTTCTTAATTCCTGGACGAAACATTCAACAAGTTCTGGAGGAACAACTTCGACCACTAAATATGAAAATGTTTTAGTTTTCGGAATGACATACAAATATCAAGACGATGGTAATTATTATGGCCCTTCAAATGCTACATTAAAGGGAAATACTGTTGGTCCTGTTGTACTTTGGCCTGTTGAATTGGGCGATAATAACATTTGGGATTTTATAACCAATACTACTAATATGGAAACGGTTTCCATGGATAAAGAAGATAACCAAACATTTATTTCCTGGACCATTCAGACATTGAATGGTTGTTATGCTAATGGTGATGATTTTATTTGGGAATGGGATAAGGATACTAGAAATAGAAAAGCATATCAGGGGAGTAAAAAAACTATTTTAGTAAACAAAACTTCTATAAGTTGCTCTAATAGTGAGATAAAATCTGCATATCCTTATAATGTTGAACTTGTTGAGTCTTCAAGAATAAACGCTGCTATTGTTAAAAGAGAAGATGTCTTGGTATTCATTATGATAGGAAATCAAGGAGGGCAGTCATTCCTTTATTGTCCTTCGGATGGCAAATACTACGGAAGACGTATTGTTAGAGGTACCGGTTCCGATATGGTCAAATATTTTGAGTATCTCAATAAAGGGGTTGAAAGTGGTGAGAAGAAAAAGGATGAACCTAAGAAGAAAGAGAAGGCAGGTATGTTAAAGAAAATTTCGAACCCAATGAATTTACTGATGAAGTAACTCAAGGACTTATAAAGTTGAAAGTTTCTATCCCATTTTCTTTAGGATCACTAATTTAGTGGTGAGTACGATCATGGAGATAACCAAAGACAATCTAACCAAGCAACTTAAAGACGGAAACGACGAAGCTTATTACTTTGTTTACAAGAACTATTTCCATGCTCTTTGTTATAACGCTCAACGAATTCTTCGTGATCCAATCGTGTCTGAAGACATGGTTCAGAAAACCATATTAAAAGTTTGGGAGAGTAGAGACAGACTTCAAGAAGGGGAGAATGTCTATTTCTATTTATGTAAGATCGTTCACAACAATTGCTTAATGCATATCCGTTCGGAAACCAGATTGAGGAGTCGAGAAGATCGATATCTTATGTCTAAGGACCAGTTTACTACACCAGATGGGTTGGCTAGTGGTGAATTGATGGAAAGGCTTAATGATGCTTTGTCCGAACTAAGTGATCAGCAACAAGATATTTTCAGAAAGAACCGGTTTGACGGCTTTACTTATAAAGAGATTGCCGAAAAACTGGAGATAAACCATAAAACGGTGGAGTATCATATGAGTATTGCTCTGAAGAAGGTGTACTCTAAATTGAGTGACTATATTAACCTACTCTTAGTCTTTGTATTAGGGGTGATAGATAAAATACTAGGGTAAATGCGGATTACGGGCATATGTTAAGTGAGAAGATGAATAACTGAGATGACAGAAAAAGAAGATACATATATTGAATTGATCGAGAAATATCTCGTCAATGAAGCTTCTGAGGAGGAAATCCTGGAACTGAAGCGTCTTATTGATTCGGATGAGAACATTAAACAGTCTTATCTGAATATGCTTGCTGTGGTTGAGCTTTCTGAAGCTAAAGTAGCTCAGGAGAATATTAATATCGATGTTAAATTTCAAGAGTTTTTAAAAGAACGAAAGGAAGAGGATCAAGAGGAGGCGATACCAGTAATTCCGCTTTGGAGCAATCTGTTAAAAGTTGCTGCGATATTAATATTGGCATCTGGGTTATGGTACATCAGTTCTAAAAATAGTGACCAACCTAATGTTGTTGTGGAGGCTTCTGAAGAACAAACGGAAAGGGCACTTGCCGATGGATCCCTTATCATTTTGAATAAAAATTCAACGATTTCTTATCCACAGAAATTTAAAGATAATTTAAGATTAGTTGCTTTAACTGGAGAGGCCTATTTTGAAGTAGAAAGCGATCCCGAACGTCCTTTTATCATAGAAGTGGGAACAACAAGGGTTCAAGTAATGGGTACAAAGTTTAATGTAAACGGCTACAACGAAGATTCTGTGGTGGTGACCGTTGTAGAAGGAAGTGTACTAGTTTATACTGAAGGAAAAGATGTAGATAGTTTTAGTAAAAAGGATTACATAACGGAAGGATATAAGGGCTCTGTAATTCAGGATGCATCGTCTTCGAAGAAAGAATTAAATGACAATTTAAATTTCCTGTTTTGGTATGATGGTAAGTTGAGATTCCAAGAAGAACCATTATTGTCGGTTATAAATAAGCTTAACAAGGAGTGGAATACTAATTTTATTCTGGAGAGTGCCGGGTTAAATAATTGCCCGCTTACTACAACATTTACCCAAAGCAGTATTGAATATATTATTGAACTAATTAGTCTAACACTTGATGTTTCTATTGAGTCGAACACAGACGGTCAGATTATTTCTGGAGAAGGTTGCTGAGATATAGCATGTTTTCTACTTTAGATTAAGTTTTAAATATAAGACATTGAATTTCAGCTTATATCAGTTGGTAAAAATACAGTTTAGGGTACTTGCAATTTTGTCGTTGCTTTTAGTCACAACAGTTGTTTACTCACAAACAAGACTAGATAAACGTGTAAGCGTTTATGTTAACGACATTCCAATATCTTCTATTTTAAAACAAATTCAGAAGGAGAGCAATATCTTTTTTTCATATAGCCCCAACCTCATCCCTTCGTCCGAAAAGGCAACTATCAAAGCATACAACAGAAGTATAAAGGATATTCTTACCACTTTATTTCTTAATTATAACATTGAATTTAGAGAATTAGGCGACAATGTAGTTATCTATAAAGCAAAGGGAAGTGCAAGTATTTTTAAGCCAGATCTGCCCTCTATAGTACATGACATTAGCCCGAAAACGAAGGATACTGATATTGAGTTACCCAAGAGTAAGAATGTGGAGATTGAAAGCCAGATGAACTCGTCGGGAGGCAATCTCGGAAAGTTAGAAACGTCGGAAAAAGAAATAGAAGGAGAAACACATGTAATTGGATTACGGTCAGATCCTGAACCGGTCATGATTGATAGCCTACCAATCCATAACAAGGGTTCGTTAATTATAGAGCTGGTAGAGATAAAGAGAGATTCTATTAAAGAAAAACGGAAAACAGATGTAATTCTCGATATTATTAATACCTATACTTTGTTTCCATTTGGGAAGAATAAATCGGGGGTCTATAACGAATTTTCATTAGATCAAAAATTAAATCAATTCGAAATTACAGGAGCGAATGTATCCTTAAGAAGAGGAAAGATAGGATTGACTATCGGTGCGCAGTTTTCGAAACACAGCGATTCGCTATATACTTCTATAAAAGAGGACGCTAGTTATGAATATTATCAAGTTTATAATATGGATTCTGTTTTTTCGATAAGGAGAGGTGAAATTACCACGCAATACTTCAAAGATTCTATTGCAATAACTGTAGTAGATTCTGTTGACCAAGCCTATAATCATAGGAATGTATTTAAGTATTTCGAGATGCCTTTGGGACTGGAATATTTAGTTATTGATGGTTTGCATATTTCCTGGTCTTTAACAGCACTGTGGACAAATTCTTTCTTAATAGGATCTCCTTCTCAAAATATTAGCGAAAGTGAGCCTGTGCAGGATTTGTATAATCAAATAAGTAGAAAACATGTGTCTTCCTTAGGAGGTACCTCTATGTTAATCATTCACTTTGATAAACGGGTGTCTGTGAAGTTGGGCTTGTCTTACAGGCATGCATTTAGCCCATTCGGGAAAGGAGATTATAATCCACACCAAAAGAGATATTTTCTTGGAGCAGGATTCGGAATTCAATATATGTTGACAGATAATTAGATATGGGAAATAGATTCTTACATAATGCGCTTTGGATTTTAGTTTTTGTACTTGTTTCAAATCAGAATAGTGCACAATCGATTACTGTTTTAAATGTACATGGTACATGTACTGGAAGTGCATCAGGATTTATTGAGTTCGAAATAAGTGGCAATTTTCCACCGTACCAGGTTAGCTGGTCAAATGGAGTAGTGTTTAACAATATGTATTTTGAAATAGATACAATGACCTCTTTATCCCCAGGAAATTACACTGTGTCTGTTATGGATTTTGACTTAAATGTTGATACAATGACAATAACAGTACCTGTTTCGGCACCGATTTTATCTGGTGATATTATTATTGAAGATGATCAAGGAGATTGCTCGGGAATCATGACTGTTGATTTATTTGGAGGATTTGGGAGTCCATACACATATCAATGGTCAAGCGAAAGTTTTAATAGTTCTGTGAATCAGCTTTGCGAAGGAGACTCTTACGAGGTTCTGGTTATTGATAACGGGGGGTGTGAAGTTACCTTAGTAGGTTCTGTTGGATTAGCCGAACCGCCAGAAATTGTATGTGAGAATTACATAGAAGGCACGTTACTAGGAGGTGATAATTTGATTTCTTCTGGAACAGTTTATTTGGTAGATAGTGAGGATAGTACGTTGTATTTAGATTCAACTTCGAATATTCTAAATGGTAGTTTTTCGATTAAAAATATTTGCAACGGGGAGTATAAGCTTACCGGAGTGGCGCCTGGCTATTCGACTTCGTATTATAATAGCCAATCGAATTTTAATGATGCGTTTATATTTACGATAGACTCAAGTAGTTGGTTTGGGGTAAATCTGAAATTAGTTGTGTCGAACTCAATAGAAGAAACTGTTGTAAATGGAACTAGTTTCAAAGTATATCCTAATCCAAGTAAGGGGTTAATTACGTTTGGACTTCCAGAGGAGGAGGTTATTAGAACAATTCAAGTATTTAATATCGCTGGTGAACGAGTTGGATTTGGGGAATTTGATGAGATAAATCAAATCGACATCAGTTTACAAAGTGAAGGAATGTATTTTATCCATGTTAGGACATCCGATAGGATATATTCTGAACGGGTTCTTCTTCTTAAATAAGGTTAACCTCGTAACTTAATATATTTGATCGCCTGGAGATAGTAGTCTTGTATCTCTTCAATGTTGTTGGTTAGCCTTTCAACATCTTCAAATAAACTATTTTCTAATTCTTTACTTAAAAAGGAGACTTGAGGAGAATCTAATTCGTTATCACTAATTATTTTAATAAGAAATTGAGTTCCTTTTGTATCGATTGGTTTAGATAAATACTTTTCTTGATCCACAAGGTGATCTGTATATCCATGTCTTTCTTGAAGTTCCTTTACTAGACTCATTTATAGGTGGTTTATGTAAAAGTAAATTACGAAGGAAAATTCGCTTAGTTCCTTAGTTTGAAAGGAGTTCTTAACAAAAGAGTTAACAAGTGATAAAATCCTAACAAGATAAGGGTCTGGTTGTTAGGTTCTGAAAGTGGATCTATAATATTACAAGCCGCTCGTACTTATTGGATGAAAATCCATCGGCACTTTGTACCGTAATACGATATAAATAGGTTCCTCTACCTAGCTTTTCACCATAATCGCTTCGTCCATCCCAAGGTATTGCATCCGATCGAAATCCAGATGTAGTTAATTTTTGATTAATTGTTTTAATTAGATTTCCGGCCAAAGTGAAAATCTGTATAGATATATCCAAATCAGAATTTGGTTGATTGTGTTCGAAGTAAAAAGAAGTATTTAATGTAAATGGATTTGGGTAATTAAGTACATGAGATAATTCCATTTTTTTTGAATTTTTCACAACAAATTCTTTCGTTCTCTCACTTGAATTATTTTGTACATCCCAAACCTTTAATGTAATTGTATGTGGCCCTTGACTTAAATCAGACAATGGGTATTTAATTACACCAGACTTATAGCTATCTATATCCGATTCATAGAATTCATTAAGAACTATAGGGTTAACATCATCTCCATCAATAACAGCGGTGATATCATGGCCAATACCTATTCCTACTGTATTGATACCATTTTCGTCATATACTTTTGCATAGATATTGGGATTTTCGTTTGTGGTTCCTCCGTTTACAAATTTATCGTCGTTTAGAAATAATTCTATTTCGGGTCCTTCTTCGTTTAAAACTGCAGTCGTATCCGTACCTCCTACAATAAAATCTGTTTTAATACCACTTGCATCAATGTTTCCATTCTCTGCATAATAACTAATTCTTCCTTCTCCATATTGGTATCCAATGTCTTTTGGCACTACAAATTTGAAAGAAAAGTTACCATTTGTCACACTCGCTTTACCTTTAAATATTGCGTTTTTCTGCACTTGAAACGATATGGTATTTTCGCCATTGTTATCATTTCCAAGCGTGTTTAAAGTTTGGACTTTATCAAATATTGTTGGGTAAAGGATGCCTTGAAAATTGGTTAATTTAACGCCATTTTGGTTTCTTATTTCGCCTGTAATTTCGACTTCATTCAAGGCTCGTATTGTGTCTGAAATGGTCGTATTCCCGGTCACTTTAATTGAAGTCGTAGCAATTTTTTCTTTCGGGTATGCTAAGGTAATTGCCGGATCACCAAGAAGGGTGAAATTCCTGCTGTTGTTACTTGGAGACCCATCTTCATGTT
>JABSPR010000125.1 GCA_013214975.1 Flavobacteriales bacterium | reverse complement strand
TAGATGCCGACATTTACGGCCCCTCAGCACCAATTATGTTTAATGTTCAACATGAAAGTCCAAAGCCCATAGAAATTGACGGTAAAAACATGATGCTCCCAGTTGAAAGTTATGGCGTTAAAATATTGTCTATTGGTTTCTTTACTGCACCAGATCAAGCAGTGGCATGGAGAGGCCCAATGATTACCAAAGCCTTAAACCAAATGTTTTTAGAAACACATTGGGGTGATCTCGATTACATGATTATCGACATGCCTCCAGGAACAGGCGACGTTCATTTAAGTATGGTACAACAGGTTCCTTTAACCGGAGCTGTTATCGTTACAACGCCACAAGACATTGCTTTAGCGGATGCCAAAAGAGGTGTAACTATGTTTGGAATGGATACTATAAATGTTAAAGTATTAGGTCTAGTTGAAAACATGGCATATTTCACTCCTGCAGAATTACCAGATAATAAATATTACATCTTCGGACAAGAAGGCGGTAAAAAATTAGCGGAGCAATTGAAAATTCCTTTATTAGCTGAAATCCCATTAATTCAAAGTATCCGAGAAGCGGCAGACGCAGGAAGACCTGCTGCACTTCAAGAAAACACATTCTCATCAAAAGCATTTAGGGATCTTTGCGACAATGTGTTAAAACAAATAAACTAGTTCGGAGCTAATTCGTAACTTTAGTAAATACTAGTTGGTAACCAATGGATGAAACAAGACAGAAAATAGAAGATGCCATTAATAGGTATCGTCCGTTCTTGCAAAAGGACGGTGGAGACGTCCGATTTATTGGGATAACTGCCGATAATGTTGTTAAAATAAACTTGATTGGTGCGTGCCGCGATTGTGGGATGAGTCCCTCTACACTCTTCGGATTAGAAGAGGCAATCAAAAAAGCTGTGCCTTCAGTAAAGTCTGTTGAAACACTTAAAGAATAGAATAATATCTGTTCGAAATTCGTTACCAGACTTCACTATCGCTTAAATTATTCCTATCATATAGCATACCTCTCCACTCTGCTTCGACTTTCACAAGTTGTTAATTACTAAGTAATTAATGTTGAAAACTATGATTAGGCCCTCTTCAATATTGGTCTATTTATAGCGTAAATTCACAACTTAATAGCTAACAACGCATGTAATGAGAGCTCAAAAAAATTGGAGTGAAACTAGATTACTAGGCAAAGCCAAATACGTTTTTCGAAACGGGATTTTGGCTTGGGGAATACCTTCTGTTTTAGCATTTATTATCTTAATTGGATTTACAAATGGGGGAACCTTTTTTGAATCTTCTACTTATTTAACCAACTCTTTTCTTTTCAAATTATTTACAGTAATTACTACATTTTCATTTGTTGGTTACTTTCTAGGTATGTGGACATGGATAATGAATGAGAAGAGTTTTTCTGACAATTCAACTATTGCCTAGTTATAATTTAATTTCCAAAAGGTATTTACTGTTAGTACTACTAATAACACCTTCACTATTGCACGCGCAACAAACTTCGTACAGTCAACAAGAATTGTATGTAATGCTCGGCATAGATACCATTCTAAGCGAACAAGGCATGTACAGTTCAATGTCGGTCTTAAATTCTGAAGGATACAACAAAACCAAATTCGTGTATTGTGATAATGGTAACATATTACTTCAATACGCTTACTCTGACGATGGAATAACTACTTGCACAAAAAAATTCAAATGCGATGAAGCCGGAGTTTTGCTCAGCGAAACTATTTCTTCCCATAAAAAAGACAAGTTCCTTAAAACAGTTATTCAAAACGATAAAAAACAACCGCTTTCAAATACTGCCTTCGACAAAAAAGGACAGATCAAAACCATAAAATACTACGACAAAAAAGGAAAACTAAGTCACTCACAAGATTACATTTACGATAAGAATAATCGATTTAAAACAGTGATTAATCGTAATTCCAAGAACAACATAGTATTAAAAGAAATCACGGAACTGGATAAAAATGGCAAAGAAAAGAGTTCCTCTGTTTTTGAAAATGAAATAAAGAAAACTACGATCGAATTTGAATACGACGAATTTGAAAATTTAAAACGCAAGATAGAATTAGGCTACCCTGATAAGAAAATGAAAAATGAATCGCTATACTTTTACAGCACGGCTTACAAATTGGATAGTACCAAACAATACTTTGGTGCCTACCCTGAAAAATACACTTCAACCGTTTTGTTTTATGACGACAAGGGATTGAAAAAGAAAGAAGTTAGAACCGATCGTCGCAATCAAAAAGTAGCCGTAACTCACTTCAGGTATCAATAGAACTAACTCTTGCGTAGCAAGCTGAATTATACTAAATTCATGTTCCATTAAAAAAATAAAACTCAATCAAACGCATTATGAAAGATTTAAAAGCTCTTCTGGTATTATGTACACTTTATGCTATAATTGGAAGTTCGACGCAAGCTGGCGAAAAAGCAAAAACATCTTCTTCAGAAGAAACTAAAGAAGTTAAGACATCGCAAACTCTACAAAGAGGTCACTATGTAACAGATCCGCGATTCACAAAAGTTGACAAAAACTATTATGGCGAAAATTATTTATCTATGCTGTTAAGATTCTACAACGAAGAACAGTCTGGGTATGTTGGTCTAGTTTGGCATTCAAAAAAATATACGAATGAATACGAAAGAGAAAGAGTAGAACTTCTTGCAAGAATTGAAGCATTTTCTGGCAGCTCTATCTACCCTTTAATCTTAAAATATGACTTACACCCAGATCCGTACGATGTTGTTGCTACTGCAGGTGAGTCTTGGGGAAGAGACCTGGATACAAACGACTTCAAATCATTAATGGATGTTGTTGCTGCTTGGGGACATTACATAGCTGAATTTGAAGCAATCTACGAACTAGCTCCCAAGGAGGATTTACCTCTTTTAAAAATGTTAACGCTGCACGAGCCATTATCAATTGCGTATGCAGATCTTGAAATAGCTGGCAAGAACGGAATGGATACTTTGGCAGCCTATATGGATGCCCAAAGAGGAGCACTAAAATCCTGGATTGCTGATAACCCAGATTACATGACTGAAAACGGGCCAACAGAATACCATACAGCAGAGCCAAATCGAAATGAAGTTCATAAAGGATATTATTTCATGTGGTTAATAGAAGAGGCAGAGGCGGCAGCAGCCGAAGCGGCCAAATAAACCCACTAATTCTTTCGGAACAAAAAACATTCTATTAAATGCAGTATTGCTACATGGCAATACTGCATTTTTTTTGATTCTAAAGTATTTCAAGTAGTCCAAATCAAGTAAATTTGATGCGTTAAACAAATCGTCGATTAATTGATGACGAAAACCAAGACACCTGAAAAATCATAGTTTACCCATATTCTATCTCCTAATAATTCTAAGTTCTCTTTTCTCAACTCAAGTTGGAGCTCAAGGAAACAAAACAGATTTCGTAATCCTTTTTTCAGGAACTAAAGTGAACCATTTCAAAGTAGATTACGTCAAGAAATTTCGAGACATATATCTCATGGGAGATGAGAATAAATACGATATCGATAATATAAAATTTTATCAAACTGGCAATTTTTACATGGCCAATTTAAAAAACTACCTTAATGGTGGATCAAATGAATTTGCCCTTAATGTTGAACGAGGTAAAATAAATTTATTTAGAGAAGGTAAAAACAAAACACCACTGGATAATGCAAAGCGGAAATTAGGACTCGCTACCCCTCCTTTAATTAACTACTATTTCTGTAGAGGAAACCTAGATATTCAATTAGTTAAACCTAAAAATATCAAGTCAATTCTTAGCGATGACCCAATAGTTAGGAAGCAATTTTCTAAGTATCGAGGATGGAGAATGTTCAGTAAGTTTTTCAAACTAAGCGCTAGTGTGGCAAGTGCATATGGCGTTTACAATTTGTTTATGGCGTTTAAAAATGGTGTTGGGCCAAGCGACATTCTATCTGGCAATACAGACAAACCCATTATAATGCCTTTCATCGCATCCTTTGGAATTCAAATATTCGATAACACAATTTTTAATCAATTTGTATTGCCTAGACAGATTGAGAATACGGTTAGATTACACAATGGGCATGAGCCTATAAAAAGAAAGAAACAGACAACAGAATTAAGCAAATCGGATATCGTTAGTAATGAATTGCAAAAGCAACCAACTGACAAATTATATTCTGCTTATTACAAACGAGTTCTTGGCATGGAGTCTCGATTTGAATTTATTGAAGTCGATTTAAAAAAGACTACCTACGCATCGGGAGATATTAAATGGATTGGCATTAAGGCCAAGCATCGTTTTGGGGCAGATGAAAATTACTCGTATAAAATTGGTGCATGGAACCATATATCCGAAAATGGACGAATTAAAGAAGTAGTTAACTACGACTTAACAGAAAAGAAGCCAATGAATTTATTATTTACTGGCTCCCTAAAATGGAAAACAATCCTTATAATTTAATCCATTTTTCTACTTCTCAATATGAAGAAATGGCCAAATTAAAGATAACACCTACACCAGAAACAATCATTCGAGTTATGATGCTATTTAAACCTCTAGATAACCCAATATCAATAAAAAAACAAGATCTTTCATCATATAAAAAAGATGGTGTTATTATTATAGAATCATCTTTGGGAGTATATCCATATATAGGTTCATATAAATT
>JABSPR010000124.1 GCA_013214975.1 Flavobacteriales bacterium | reverse complement strand
TAGCCACTAATACTTCTACACTAGAAGAATACTTTGCACAGTTGTATGCTCACACCGATATTGAGAGCAACCCATCAAGTGGAGGAAGATCTATGGTGGCGCATTACGCTACTCGAAATTTAAACGATGATGGAAGCTGGAGAGATCTTACTAAAATAAAAAACTCAGCATCTGATTTCTCCTGTATCGCTGGTCAAATGCCTAGACTTATGGGGCAAGCGTTGGCTTCAAAGCTCTATAGGCAAAACAAAGATTTACATCAATACACTACATTTTCAGACAAAGGAAATGAGGTAGCATTTGGTACCATTGGTGATGCTGGAACATCCGAAGGCATGTTCTTCGAAATAATGAATGCGGCCGGTGTATTGCAAGTCCCAATGGTTATGTCTGTTTGGGATGATGGGTTTGGAATTTCCGTTCCGAAAAAGCACCAAACTACTAAAGCCGATATTTCTGAGGCTATGGCCGGCTTCGAAAAAACTGAAGAAAGTAATGGCTTAATTATCTATAAAGTTAAAGGCTGGGATTATCCAGAACTCTGTAGAGTGTACCAAGAAGCTGTTCGCTCAGCAAGAAGAGATCATTCACCTATCCTAATTCATGTGGACGAATGCACCCAACAACAAGGGCATTCCACTTCCGGCTCTCACGAACGATATAAAACAGATAAAGAGTTAGCCTGGGCAGACGAATGGGACTGCATTAAAAAAATGAGGGAATGGATGATTAATATGTCCATCGCTTCAGAAGAAGAACTGAATGAAATTGATGCCAAGGCTAAAAAAATTGCAAAGACAGCTCAAGTTTCTGCTTGGGAAACATATACAAAAGGAATTCACGACGAACTAGAAACAGTATCTGGCATTTTTACAAGGCTCGAAATACAAAGTAAATTTCAAACGGAAATCAAAGCCTTAAAACAAGAAATCTCAAATCTTCAACTTGTAACTGATCGGAAATCGATCATTACTCGAGTCAAGAAAGTATTAAGAATTACGCGTGATGAAGATTCTTCGGCTAGAAAAGAGCTACTCTCTTGGTTAGATGAATCTAATGCTGCGAATTACGAAAGATATAATTCATATCTATACAGCAACTCGGCGGATGCGGCGATTAAGATTAAAGAAGTAAAAGCAGAATATAATGAGGATGCTAAAATTGTAGATGGCAGGGAAATTCTAAAACACAATTTCGACGCAATTCTAACTCAAAACCCAAAGGTATTTGTATTCGGACAGGATGTCGGGACTCTAGGAGGTGTTAATCTAAGCATGGAAGGCATGCAGGCTAAACATGGGAAATTGCGAGTAGATGATGCTGGCATTAGAGAAGCAAGTATAATGGGGAAAGCCTTTGGGTCAGCCCAAAGAGGTTTAAGACCAATTGCCGAAATACAATATTTAGATTACCTCGTTTATGGCTTACCTACCATGACAGACGACATGGCAAGTTTACATTACAGAACCAAAGGTGGACAAAAAGCACCAGTAATAATCAGAACAAGAGGACATCGTTTAGAAGGTATTTGGCATTCTGGATCTCCGATGGGAATGATTATAAATGCAGTTCGTGGAATGTATGTTATTGTCCCAAGAAACATGACGCAAGCAGCTGGGTTTTACAATACCATGTTAGAATCCGATGATCCGTCACTAATAATTGAACCACTTAGCTCATATCGATTAAAGGAAAAACTCCCGTCTAACCTTGGTCAGTTTAGAATTCCTCTTGGTCAACCCGAAATAATTAAAGAAGGCTCGGATATTACAATTGTTACATACGCCTTTTGCTGTAATATCGCTTTAGCCGCAGCTAAAGATCTGGAAAAAGTTGGAATATCCATTGAAATAATCGACATACAAACCCTACTTCCTTTTGATGTTAATCACAGCATTATCAACTCTATAGAAAAAACGAACAAAGTTTTATTCTTCGACGAAGATGTTCCTGGTGGAGCCTCGGCATTCATGATGCAAAAAGTTATAGAAGAGCAAGAGGCATATAAATATTTAGATAGTCAGCCAAGAACTCTCACTGCTAAAGAACATCGACCAGCATATGGTACAGATGGAGATTACTTCTCCAAACCTAGTTCAGACGAGGTTTTTGAGACAATTTATACCATGATGCATGAAGTTAACCCAAACAAGTTTCCGGTTATATACTAGTTCGTTAATAACTCCTGCCAATATTTGATTCGGCATCCTCTCCGTCTTTCATCCTTTCCTTAATTTTATACTATGAATAAAATCGTATTGATTCTTTTGGCATGCATTTTTGGAGGAAAATTTTGTATCGCAACTGAGACATGGCAAATTACTGTCATGGTCTCTCCTTCTATCGAGAATATGTCCGACAAATTAGATCGCCAATATAACCGCCTAAATAGAGATACAATTAAAAACAATCCAGATTTAAACAAAATCGATTTGTACGACATAAAATGGTCTTATAACTATGGAATAGAGTTTAAATCTTTCATGACAGATTTAAATAGTTTCTCGACTGGATTGTTCTTTGTCAATAAAGGATATCAAAAAGTACTCACATACCCAGATGCACCAGATAAACTAGTTAGACTAAACGCTTTTTATGTCGAAACTCCTGCAGTGTTTAATTGGCACAAAGAATTAAATAAAAAGTCGCGCTTAATATTTTCAACGGGTCTACATCTAGGTCGATTGGTGAGTGAGAAAATAGCAACATTTTCTTTGGATGAAGATGGTTCGGGGAAATTCAGTGATGACAAACTAATAAACAGAGAATTAAAATTATATAACCCATGGTATATTGGTGGTAATGTGGGCTTAGGCATTAGCATGTACGTTAAAACCAAGATGGTACTTATCCTTCAGCCAAATTATACGCATCAGTTCAATAAAGCTGAAAGACAAGATGCAGCTGCTGTTACTTTCAAGGAAAATAAGTTTAGATCATTCTCTTTTGATATGAAACTTGGTTATTATTTTAATAGAAAACTCAAAAACGGGAGGAAAAAGATTTAACGTATAACTATGGGAATAAAAACAACGGAAACCCCTTCGAACCACGATCATTTAGAAAAAATGACGACGAATGAACTCTTATCTAATATCAATAGAGAAGACAAGACTGTTGCTGAATCCATTCAAAAAGAAATCCCTCAAATTGAAAAAATTGTAGACCAAATAACTCTTAAACTAAAAAATGGTGGTCGCCTATTTTACTTAGGCGCAGGCACCTCCGGACGTTTAGGTATTGTAGACGCTAGTGAATGCCCACCGACATTCGGTGTACCACAAGGTTTAGTTATTGCTCTTATAGCAGGTGGAGATACAGCTATTCGAAAAGCAGTTGAATTCGCGGAAGACGACTGGGAAGAAGGGTGGAAAGATTTACTAATGCATGAAGTAAATGAGAAAGATGTAGTAATTGGAATTGCAGCTTCAGGAACAACTCCTTATGTTATCGGAGCACTTGAAAAATGTAACGAACGCAATATAACTACAGGCTGTATTACGTGTAATGATGAATCCCCTTTAGCCGAAGTAGCATCGTACCCTATTAGTGTTGTGGTTGGACCAGAATTCGTTACTGGTAGTACACGTATGAAAGCTGGTACCGCACAAAAACTAGTTCTAAATATGATTACCACATCGGTGATGATTAAACTCGGAAAAGTTCAAGGAAACAAAATGGTGGACATGCAGCTTAGCAACGACAAACTAGTTGACAGAGGTACCAAGATGATCGTGAACGAAATTGGGGTAGACTATGCAACGGCTAAGGATATGCTCTTAAAGTTTGGCAGTGTTCGAAAAGCTATTGAATCAAAACAACAAGAATGAAATACGATGTAATTATAGTTGGTGGAGGAATTGTAGGTTTAGCCACAGCCCTTCAATTATTAGAACAAAAGCCTACAATCAAGCTCTGTTTATTGGAGAAGGAAGACGGTGTTGCCAGACATCAAACGGGTCATAACAGCGGTGTAATACATTCTGGAATCTACTATAAACCAGGAAGTTTAAAGGCAATTAATTGCATAAAGGGATACTATCTAATGCTGGACTTCTGTAGGAAAAATGATATTGCACACGATATGTGTGGTAAAATAATTGTTGCAACTTCTCAGGAAGAATTTCAACCTCTGGAAAACATCTACTCAAGAGGAATCGAAAATGGACTTAAAGGCATTAAAAAAATCAATCAGGGAGAATTAAAAGAAATAGAACCACATGTTAATGGCATTAAAGGACTTTGGGTTCCTCAAACTGGAATAATAGACTATAAGCAAGTATCAAAAGTATATGCTCAACTCATTCAAGAAAAAGGAGGCAAAATTAAGTTAAAGCATAAAGTTTTAGACATTCAAGAAAAAGGAAATGAGCTTACAATAGAAACAGATCAAGGTAGTTTCTCAACTAGCCTTGTAGTTAATTGTGCCGGACTGTATTCTGACAAGATCGCTAGGAAAACCTTCCCTGATCTTGATATAAAAATCATTCCGTTTAGAGGAGAGTATTACATGTTTAAAGACAGTGCTAAACACCTGGTGAACAACCTTATTTATCCTGTACCAGATCCAAACTTTCCATTCTTAGGTGTGCATTTTACTCGAATGATTAGTGGTGAAATAGAGGCTGGTCCAAATGCCGTATTAGCATTTAAACGTGAAGGATATAAACTAACAGATGTAAACATAGCCGAATTCATGGAATCTTTAGCTTGGCCTGGATTTCAAAAAGTTGTTGCTAAATACTGGAAAGTTGGTATGGGTGAAATGCATCGTTCAATATCAAAGGCAGCCTTTACTAAAGCCTTACAAAAATTATTACCAGAAATACAGGAAGATGATCTTACCCCTGCTCATGCTGGAGTAAGAGCACAGGCATGCGATATTAAAGGAAACTTATTAGATGACTTTAGCATAATGGAAAGGGATAAAATAATAAACGTTTGTAACGCACCATCTCCAGCAGCCACTTCTTCTTTGGCAGTAGGTGAAACCATCGCTGGCTTAGCACTCAATCAACTTAATTAAGTGGTAGACATTGAACCTCACTATGCATGGCGTAATATTTACGTTTCGTCGAAAGACGAGAAATCACCTCTTTTTGAACGCGACTACAGTGAGCTCGATCTAGAAAACAAAATCTATGATCACTTCATTCATCCTCAATGGGACCACATTGGCTCTACAACACTTTACATTAAAATTATTTTCGTTGATTATGATACTCAGTTTGCATGTATCGAGTTAATTGGTGAATGGAATGATTGTATTAACAACGATATCATGCATTTTAAGCGCAATATCCTTGATGACTTAATGTTTCATGGTATTAATAAATTCGCTCTTATCGGAGAAAACATTTTGAATTTTCACGCTTCTGATGATTCTTACTACGAAGAATGGAAAGAGGAAATAGAAGATGGTTGGATAGCGATAGTGAATTTTCAAAATCATGTTCTACGTGAATTTGAATCTGAAAATATCTTGGATTACTTTAACTGGAATGAAGATTTAAACTTTGTTGCTTGGCGAACTTACAATCCAGAACAGCTACAGGCAGTACTTTCTAATCTTTTAGAAATTCCTCACTGGATTAGTTAGAAATAATTTCGAACTCAATTCGGCGATTTTCTTGTCGCCCCTCATCGGTATCGTTAGTAGACACTGGCTGAACTTCTCCATAACCAGCAAACTCCAAGCGATCTTTACTGATCTTATTGCTAATTAAATACTGAACAACAGTTTTTGCTCTATTCTCCGAAAGCTTCTGGTTGTACACATCACTACCCTTACTATCCGTATGACCGCCTATTCTAATTTTCAGTGACGGCATATCTTTCAATAGCTTAACTAGTTTTTGCAACTCAGCATTCGACTCAGGGGTCAAATCATATTTATCGAATGGAAAGAAAATATTTCTAAGAATAATCTTTGTACCTACTGCGAATTTTTTCAGAGTAACATCTCGAATTATTTCGGAATATCCACCTACGTTAGCTGGCACATTAACGTTCTCTGAATGAAACAAGTAATCTACTTTATTAACCGAAATACCATAATTCCTACCAGCAGGAAGAGACACAAGATATTTACCCGATGCTCGGTTCGACTTAAAAGTAGCAACCTTTTCATTCTTCGTATTATCCATAATTTCAATTGTAGCCTCTAATGGATCTCCTGTTTTCTCATCCGATATAACCCCTTTAAGAATCGTTAAGTTGCTCGTCTTAATTTCAACTTTTTTAGCGACTACCTTCTCTTTAACTGGACTCGCAACACTGGCCAACAAATTGTCTTCTCCGTTTAACACTGGCTCTTTTTCCGGTCCTAAGAATGTAATCATATAGATATCTTCACGACCATACCCACTCTTCTTATAAGATGAATAATAACCTCGCTTACCGCTGGCACCAATTACAAAGAATACATCTTTATCTGCACTGTTAATTGGGTATCCCAAGTTTTCAGGAGTAGACCATTTACCATCCTCGAGAACAGATTTAAAGATATCTAACCCACCCATCGACATATGCCCTTGAGAACTAAAGTATAGTGTTTTACCATCCGGGTGCATATAAACAGATTCTTCCTTTAGAGGTGTATTAACAGCTGGTCCAAGATTTTTAGGTTCGCCCCACTCCTCTTTATCCTCATCCCAATGGCTTAAGTATATATCATGATCGCCATATGAATCTTCTGGCTTATCGCTAACAAAGTATAAAGTCTTGGAATCATAAGAATAACATGCCGACGACTCGTGATAAGGTGTATTAATGTTCTTTCCCAGTCTCTTCGCCTTCGACCAATTC
>JABSPR010000123.1 GCA_013214975.1 Flavobacteriales bacterium | reverse complement strand
TGAGTGAAAATTTTGTAATAGCCAACCACAATTTGGTGACAGATAAAAACTTCGCTAAAATGCAGTTGATAATTTGTAAAAATGTTTTGATTTATTTTTCTTCAGAACTGCAAAACAAGGTAATTGAATTATTCTTTGATGCTCTTGTTCCAGGAGGTATTTTATGTTTGGGGAAAAGTGAATCTATCGATTTTACACCACATCAAGACAAATTCAAAACACTCGACAGAGATGCAAGAATATTTCAAAAAGAATGGTTGGATAATGTCATTTAATTTTAAGGTGGGTTCTGAAAATTACATCTTATCCACTTCTGTATTATATTTTAATACGAAGTAAAACTACGCTATTATTTTGCCATCTCTATCCCCATATTGGGGGATATTTGCATCAATTACTTGCGTTATAGCCGTTTTTTCCTCTTTATAAGAACAATTGATCACCCTATTCAGCTTATGTTGTACCATCTCTAGCCCAAAATGAAGTTTGGGGAATAGTAATGCCTGTTTTGCTTTCTTCCGTATCTGGATTCATTATATTGGGTCTTAGTTGATCAGCCAATATTTTCACATCGTAAATTTCATCTACAGATGTATTGTATATTATTTCGCCTTGAACACTTCCTGTTGGAAGATGGACGATTGCAATACCTGCTCTATTATTCTTTAAGTTAGAAACAAGCTCTTTAAATGTAGAAGAGTTTTCCCTCAACCCTGAGAGTCCTACAAATAGATAGTCTTTGTAATGTGCCATCCCTCGCACAAACCCATTAAATTGAACAAGGTCTATAACTTCTCCTGAATTAAGATTTATTTCTACTAACGAACCTGTTGCCGAAAGCAAACAGTATAATTTGCCATTAATCAATCTCGGAGAATGAGGCATCGATAAACCGTCTGCAATAATTTTATTAGACTCAATATCTATAAGCATACCTCCTGTTCTAATTTCACTCCTTCAACTTCGAGGTGTATTCCCTTGGTTAAAACATGTTGCATATTTAGGTATGCCATTTTGCATTACAAGACCGTTTAAATGACATCTGTCTTCTGATACTATTTGAGTTATAAAGTCAAGTTTCCAATAAGGAATAAAACTATAATCTTCCGATAATTTAATAATGCAAGAAAAAAGTGTATTGACACCATATAAACCATTATTACCGAATTCTAAATCATGTATATCTAAAAAGTTAGTTTTGTAAACTACACGAGGCATATATAGTGCATCGTACTTACCTGGGTGCTTAGGAGTAATACTCAGCTAAAGATTTGCTGTTTTTGAATATTATAACTTCATCCTTGCAAGCAATAGCAATTTTCTTTTTTGTTAGAGCAGCAAATTTATCAACTTGTGGTTACAAATAGGTAAATTAATTAATATTAGATATGAGTTTCAATTTGTAGATTCAATATCACTTAAAGTTTCATAACTTTTAAATGTTCGACCTATATTCGACCATTTGCGCAGCAAAGTAGTAATCCCGTTCTGAAGCTAGCTTTATTGTTTTTTAGTAATGAAATCCCAATACGTTGTATGAAACAGGGTAGAGGGTAATGGTTTTTTTACTAGTCTCAAATACCTGTTTATCAAATATGTAAAATGCTTAATGAGAAGGTTGGTTCAATTCGCATCTATAATACATATCGTTCCATTGGGCTGCATATAGGTTTCCCTGTTTATCTTTCTCAAGATCTCTTACTTGGTTGTTTCTCAGTTTAACTTGTCTACAAGGGAACGCAATACTGCCCGTAATTTTAATACCATATGTCTGATAATAGCAACATTCATATCTTTTTTTACATGACGTAAGAAACAATGTTGAAAGGGCCATAATTAATATTATCGATTTCCTCATAATTAAGGATCAATGTTATTAGGTAGAACATTCCTTCACATAAACATGGTAAGAAATAAGCCAGTAGTTAGACTTATTAGTTTTTCTTCCTTTTTTTAACCAGGTTTTTTGAGCCTTTTTTACCCATTTTGGCGCCTTTCTTCCCCATTTTTTTAGTATGCTTGTCAGCGTCAATTTCAATATTGGTATCAACAGGTTTAACAGTGATCTTGGGCTTAGGAACAATCTTTTTTACAGTTTCTTTGGCTTTAGATGTGTTCTGTTCAGTTCCTTCCGTTGTTGAAGCTGGATCTTCTGCGTTTGTGTCTGCTTCTTCTGCACCGCCTCCACAGCTAATCATGGTGATAGATACTAGTGATGCGATAAGTATTGATGATGTTTTCATATGAGGTAATTCAATATTTGATTTATGAATGTTCGATAATTTAATGTCAAATGTATGCTTTTTATCTTAGTGTAAATGAGGGAAGTAGTGGAATTTAATGAACAGAAATAAGTTTTTTATTACATCTCTCTTTGCTTTATTTATTTGAGTTATATCTACCATGCTAACTTCTTTATGGATTCTTAGAATCCAAGCAAGAGAGAATTTTCTAATTCTGAATTTTGCGAATCATTTTATTCGAAGAATATATAGTATGCAACCTGTGTTAGTTAGTTAGTTCATTTTAAATAGGTATAAATGCGTAGTGTAAGGATGTGTATCTTTGCTATGGGATGTTTCTAAGTGTCACAATTTTAGAACTTTAGTGTTTTTGATTGAGCGAAATTGAACAATTTGTGATCATTTTTGATATATTTTATATTAAATTAGCCTCCTGTTTTTATTAGTATACATATAAGATAGCTATTGATTCGAACGGGCAATTAGACCAAACTAATGCAAATACAAATTCTATTTATTTATTTAAAATTTAATTATGAAGACTAATTTATTAAAAATTGGTGCTGGGCTTTTAACAGCTGCAGTACTTTTTGCAACCTCTTGTACAAAGCCAGCGGCAACGTTGACCGTTGATACAAATACAGTTGCAGTAGGAGAACCTGTAACAGTTGAAGCAACTGCTGAAGGATCTATAGTAACAATTGATATGGGTGATGGAACTGTTTTAACAGATTTCAGAAATAAATTCACTTATACATACGACCAACCTGGTACATACACAATTTTAGTAATTGCATCAAAAAAATCTCAAGGAGATAAAGATGTAACTGCTGAAGAAGAAATTGTTGTTACTGGTGCAATGGCCGGTATAAGCGTTGATAACGACAGCCCAGAAGTTGGAGAGATAATTACTTTTATGTCTACTTCTACAGGATCTGCTAGCTATTCTTGGGATATGGGGGACACACAACAATCTCCAAGTAACTCAGAGGTAGTTTCTTATTCTTACAACCAAAGTGGTACTTACATGGTTTACTTAACCGTAACGGATGCAAATGGTACTTCTTCTAGTGTTGCTTCTGTTGAAATTACTGTTACTGCTCCAGAAGGTACATCTGGATTTTTTGATGGTGATGAAGAAGTTGAATCAATGTTGGCTGGTACATGGACATTGACTGGTTATACTGTTGAGGAAACAAGAGATGGCAAATCCGTTTGGGATATGGGAGATTATTTATCAGATGAGGATATCACTTCTTTGGATGAAGAGATCATATTTGAAAATAATAATTGGTCTTTTGATGGATATGTTGTTGATGCTGACGGTAATAACCGTTCGGAAGGACAAATTTTTAGAATATTGAATTCTACGCAATTAGAATGGAACAATTCCCTTGATTCATATGATTGGGTAAATGGTGGAATTGATATTCATGTCGCTGATAGTGAAGGTCAACCGGCATTTGTGAACTACACCGTTTCTGAATCTACGTTCGAAATAACTTACACAAGTACTGGTAGGATATGGTACGATTATGATGATTATGAAGGTAATTGGGGTGACTGTAATTGTTACACTGATGGTGATGGTGATGATCACGTAGTTACTACTACAATTACTTTCACTAGATAATCTAGTTGTAAAGTATAAGAGATAAATCTCTTAAGATGAAAAGCCCATCTAACATTGTTAGATGGGCTTTTTCTTGGTCTATACTTTAATTAATAGGATACTTTAAGTACTATTTATAACCGAAATATTACAAGGAGAGTATTAGAATTATCGATATAGAATAAGCTTAAAGTAGAGATTAATTAAGGCCGCTGAGCAAGAAAATTTAGGTCAAATCTTTAGGATGCGCAACAGCCTCAATTAATGAGCTTAATCAAATTATAGAATGTTTCTATAATGCGTTATACTATATATATGTATCTGAATGTACTTTGTACTAAAAAAAAGGGAAGTATTTTCCGAATGGTCTTGCTCATAGAGAGTAATTGTCTCTATGAGATAGAGATAATACTTCCTTCATTACTTCTTACGTTGAAAACTGTATC
>JABSPR010000122.1 GCA_013214975.1 Flavobacteriales bacterium | reverse complement strand
GCGACTATTGGAAGAACGTGATGCGCTACAGAATGTCAGGCTTGAAGCATTGCGCAATGATATTGCCGATGGTATTGAATCGCTTGAAAGGGATTCAGGTAAATCACTTAATATTGATAGCATTAAAGCGAAAGGGCGCCAAGCCTTGGAGGCGAAGAAGAGATAAATAATGCCCACGCTAACTATTTCAACTGAAGCGGAAAATGACTTATTGGAAATTTGGCTTTACATTGCAGAAGATAGTTTAGTGAATGCCGATCGTTTTCTAGATCGGCTTTATGAAAAAGCTAGGCAGTTAGCAGAGTTCAGACAGATCGGTTGTGATCGGCCTGAATTAGGCGAGTCCATTAAAAGTTTTCCGGTTGATCACTACATTTTATTCTATCAAACGATTGATAATGGAATAGAGCTGATTAGAGTATTAAACGCATCGCGTGATATCGGATTAAATTTTTAGAAGATCGTTTATATAGTCCTATTTTTGTGGCCTAAGTCGAGAGGTTGACTTGGGCTTTTTTGTGCTTGTATATATTTTATATTTGCCAAGTTTAGATTTATTCTTTTTGTTAAATACGGTTTGTTTTTTAGAATAACTACATCTTTAGTCTATGTTTTCCGTGGTTAAAGGCGAAACCTGGTCTCTAGTCTAATACCTCCTACATCATATTCTTGAAATAATTCCGTTAGAAATTACTTAAACAATCTGAAAGTATATATAACGAGAACGGGATATTCTGATGACGCACATAAGAAGTAAACAGAAAATTAGGAACCTAAAGAGAGTATTGATAGCATTGAGCCTATATCAATTGAGCTTGCCTGCTAGCGCCGATTTGTACCAATTTCCTGAGCGCTATCAATTCCCGCCAGGTATTGACGAGGGAGAATATTGGGCGCGTCACCCTGCTGATGCAGTAAATACTTCTTTCGGCGAAAATATCTTGTATGAACTAAACGATAATGTTAGAGGTGGCTGGTTTACTAACAAATTGACGAAACCGATTTTAGTTGCACAAACACCTCAAGGGTTGTGTGAGCATATTATTGATCAGTTGAATATTCTAAATCCTCGGGATTATGTTACAGGCTTCATTGAATTTGTCTTGGCAGATAATGGAGCACAAGAAATTCAGGGTCTAGAATATGTGTTAACAGACTTATTGGCGTGCACCATTGAGCCAAGTTGGGATTCGATACCCCCTGAAAATTATATTCAAAAACCAATAACTTACTACGGTTTTAAATATAGTTATCAAGCGAGAAAAGATTATTGCCGTGATCATTCCGGGCGAATTGCAATGGATAAACATATAGACAGTTGTGACTTTTCGACAGAGGCGAGTATGATTGGTTGTCTTTTCGAATCGGCAGCTATACAAAAGTCGGTAGAAAAGAGATGTATGAGCGATGTGCCTGATTCTGTTGAAATATGTCGGGTAGGTAATCCCATAGATGTCGTTGATGGTAACAAGGTACAGAATGAGGTGGATTTTGTTGGTGTCGGTTCATTTCCGTTAAAGTTTGAACGATTTTATAGTAGTAATAGAGGGGGATGGACCTATTCCTATACCCGTACATTTGATTATAGTAATGATGTAGAGAATGAAAGTGTCAGTATTAAAACTGGAG
>JABSPR010000121.1 GCA_013214975.1 Flavobacteriales bacterium | reverse complement strand
CTTATTACATTGTCTGTAATATCTGATAACCCTGTACACGTTACCTGAAAAGAACTGGCCATTAAGCCCTCCTGATAAATCTGCAATAAGTTTTCAACATCCATATGTAAATTTATCATTTATAACTGCGTAACATGAGTTAGTAATATCTGCTCCTAAAGCTCGATTAATGAAAATTAATTAGATAAATATCTGAGTTGTAGTTGGGATGGATATCTTAGAGGGATAGGGCTAAATAGTACTTACCTATATGGATTAGTGTCTGTTAGAGTAGTATTATCTGTATGTTGATGCGGTTATTACCTGTATTCGCCGAGCAAATTCATTTAATCTAACCATTTTTAATGCATTAACGCAATATGAAAAAACTCTTACTTATACCTAGCCTAATATTGCAGGCAAGTTTATTGAGCGCTCAAACGTTCACGAACCCTTTACCGATACCTCCTGTATTGGACGGCGGTACAATCGATCTTTAAATTCAAGATACTACACACACAATTTTGATCCAACTGGAACTATTCACTCGTTTATAGATGTTGTTACAACAAAAGGTACTGCCGATCAAATTATAGCAGGTGCAGACACGCTTACAAGTGATACCGTTCTTATTCCGGATAATGGGAACATTGCTTTTATAAAAGTCATAAATTATAGGAAATCTGGCCCAGATACTCCGGCCGATACAATAATTGAAAATGTAGCATTCTTTAGTATCGCCGATAATAAGGTAAGAATTGTTGCTTTAGATACTGTCTTCCGTAATTTGAATGGTGCGATAGAGACACGTTGCTACAACAAACTAAGCGCTAACAAAATGTCTTATTTAGGGCCAACCCTTCGATGGCAAAAAGATTCAACTGTGAACATGAATATTACAAATACGTTTGCAACTGATTCAACCACTGTACACTGGCATGGCATTTATTATCGATAATTCCATAACTTCTAAAGACCCGATTGTTCAATTGCCAACTTCTAATCCTAAATATGCCCTTGAAGATAGAGGCGATGTATATAGGGAAAGAACTAAACGATTAGGTGGCAAAGGTGGTAGTGGGGGTAAATGGACCATCAATGACAGTGTCATGAAAATGAAGGTTTTAAACGATACTATTTTAGTAAATAAAATGGAAGAGTGGACGATAGAAAACCTTACAAACCAAGCACATCCATTTCATATTCATAAAGTGCAATTTCAAGTTGTAGAATATCATGGTAAGCTCGGACTAGGGGATGACATTATCGACTATAATTCAGATTTTGATACCGAAATCCCTGAGGAACTGATTGGATTTAAAGATGTTCAATTGGTTAGAGGGTATGCAACAATGAAGTTTATTGCTAGGTTTGATAGTTTTCCATACACTGATATCTCACCCTCGAATGGCTTTATGTACCATTGTCATATTTTAACACATGAAGATCAAAGTATGATGGCCCAATTTACAGTTGTAGATGCTGATACTTATTTCAAGTTTTTTACGGCGATACCAGAGGAGATAGAAATGGGCGGATTTACATTGTATCCCAATCCTGCAACAGGTGTAATTACCATTACAGGTAGTATGGAGGGTAACGGAACGTTGTACTTTAGAGATTTGTTGGGAAGAACATAAAAGTGGAGGATATGTCTGCTTTTAACGGCTCTAA
Organism: Flavobacteriales bacterium; assembly: GCA_013214975.1. Classification (NCBI taxonomy): domain Bacteria; kingdom Pseudomonadati; phylum Bacteroidota; class Flavobacteriia; order Flavobacteriales; species Flavobacteriales bacterium. Next base: position 1,004 of record JABSPR010000121.1, on the reverse strand, counting down.
AACAATAAATGTACAAGGCCTCCCAAGAGGTATTGTATTTGTTGAGTGGACAGATGGAGAACAAAGAATAGTTAAAAAAGTTCTTTTAAAGTAAAAGATAACAGGGCAACCTGTTTCTATTAGCATTTTAAATCAATCCCGTCCTAAATAAAATCCAGAACCTATTAAAGGCCTTGATTCAACAGTAAAATTTGCTTAAAATCATTAGAAGATGAAAAGCACCCCTGGTGAATAATATTGGGAGGTTTTTCTTTTTTCAAAAAGGGTTTATCTAACCATTTTTGAAGTTCTATCTTAACAAATAGGTTGAGTCTTAGAAAGGCAACTAAATTGGATAAGTACCAGTTGTATTTTGCTAAAACTTTCAGGTATTTGAGTATTAAAATACTAATTAAGGCAGTCCATATTTGTATCATTACCGCATTTAGGCTAGTTCCGATGAATGATTTAATGTGTAGCAACTGTTTGATGTCTCTGAAGAATATTTCTATTTGCCATCTGCTCTTATATAATTCGCTTATTGTGTTGGCACACCAAGTCATCTAATTGCACAGAGATATCTTGCGTAACAACTGTTGGTCCAGTAATGTCGTAAATAACCATAAGAGTTGCTGCTTCGTTGCCCGGTGTGGCAACATCTTCGGCTATGTCAACAATTACATCTCCGTCCATAGTAGGTGTAACGTCTACCGTATATGAGGTGCCAGAACCTGCAAAGTTGGTAGGCGTTCCATTAGTAATACCTAAATCATTTACATCAAAATCGGTTACTGTTTCCGTAAACTCAATAGCGAAAGGAATAGGGCTAGTGCCTGTTAATACACCTGCTGTGGAGGTTATAGTAGTTAAAGGATCTATGGTTGTAGTAATACCAATTTAATTTCAAAACACGCTATAAAAGTCATTTAAAAAAAAGCTATTATGAGTAATACTTTTAACAATTTCTACAGAAAGATTATTTCTAACAAAATTGTGTAGCCAAAGTTTTACATTTTCTAAATCTT
>JABSPR010000120.1 GCA_013214975.1 Flavobacteriales bacterium | reverse complement strand
TAGCCCCGTCGGAGAAGAGTAGCGTGGTAAGGGAGCGAGTTATTGTAGCGAGAGAGATTCAGGAGAAACGATTTCTTACCATGACAGAGATTCATAGTAATTCACAGATACTTCCCAAGAACATGAATGAATTCTGCGGCTTGGATTTAGCTGGACAGCAACTGTTACAAACTGCCATGGAGAAACTGGGTCTCTCTGCAAGGGCTTATAATCGAATCCTAAAAGTTTCTCGAACCATTGCCGACTTGGATCAAAAGGAAAGCATCGGATCTAATCATATTGGAGAAGCGATTAGTTACAGAAGCTTAGATAGAGATGGTTGGGCTGGGTGAGTAAATTGTTATTTCATTACAAAAAGTCACATTATTTACAGATAAAGTGTAATTAATTACGGATAACTGTAGTATTATTCCATTATGATGCATTTTAAGCCCAAGTGTTCTTCGCTTTCTTAAGAAGCTTAATTTTGGCCTCAAATTTATACTTTGGAATACACAGCAGAAATAGTGATCAACTCATCACGCGACAAAATTGTTCAGCTCTTCATGGACACAGATAACATTCAACTTTGGTTTGAAGATTTTAAAAGCTTTGAGCACATAAGTGGCAATGGGTGTTCTGTTGATTCTCAATATCGATTAAAATGGCAAATGAGGGGGATGACGATTAATGTATTGGAGACCGTAACTAAGAATAATTTGCCAGATGAGCTTTGTTTATTTGAAGATGCGGATAAAGTAAAAAATGAACTTCAGATTTTGTTTGTAGAAGTAGGAGAGGGAGAGACTCAAATAAAAATAACGTGTAAGTATAGCGGTGCTTGGAAGTTTGTTGAGATGATGGCCCCCGGAGCTTTTAAAAAGAAATCCAATAGTACTTTAGAGAGTTTTAAATATTTTGTGGAGAAAGCGAGTTAGTAGAAGTTGATCTGTTGAGTCAGCTTTATAATTGTCTAACTTAACATCATGGACTCCACCAAGTTTCTAAAGTCAGCATTAACTATTTCGAATCCGATAATTTCTACGGAAGGAGTTTTACAATGGCTTCAAGAAAAAAATACTAAATGTAATATTGAAGTTAATCGAGTTCCGTTTTCTGAATTGAAGAATTGGTATTTCGATGAACCACTTGGTTATCTGCGACACCAGTCTGGTAAGTTTTTTAGTATCGTAGGAATAGATGTGAAAACAAATTTTAGCACGATTCCAAATTGGCAACAGCCCATTATTCATCAACCAGAAATTGGTTTTCTTGGAATTATCACCAAAGAGTTAAATGGTATTCTATGTTTTCTGATGCAAGCAAAGGTTGAACCCGGAAACGTGGTAAAGGTTCAGTTGTCACCAACATTGCAAGCAACCAAAAGTAATTACACGCAAATACACGAAGGGAAAAAGCCTCGATATTTATCTTTTTTCCAGAATGCGATGGAAGATCAAATCTTGCTCGATGAGCTTTTATCTGAACAAGGCGCTCGGTTTTTAAAGAAGAAGAATCGAAATATAATTATTCAGGTAGAAGAAGAAATTGAAGAGCACGAGGATTTTGTTTGGTTAACACTTGGTCAATTAAAGGAGTTATCCGAAAAAGACAATGTGCTCAATATGGATGCTAGAACAGTGATTTCAAGTATTGATGTGGGTGACGTTGGGGAGGATTTGAAGCAAGCCTGTAGGAATATTTCGAATGATAAAACGAACCGGAGGTTCTTAAACGGGGTGTTCGAAACGGAATTAAATATTGATAGCGTGTTGCTTTGGTTAACTCAGTTGAAGTCGGAATTTGAACTAGACGTTACTTTAACTTCTCTGAAAAGTATAGATGATTGGATTGTAGAAGACGATAGAATTCGTCACGTCGATAATAAATACTTTCAAATAATTGGCATCGATGTGCAGTTGGAAGGGAGAGAAGTTAAGCAATGGTGTCAGCCGATTATTAAGCCCATGCAACCGGGCTTGTGTGCGTTCGTTGTAAAGAAAGTTGGGGATGTTTACCATTTCTTGGTTCAAGCAAAACTAGAATGTGGTAACGTGGATATTGTTGAGCTAGCTCCAACTGTTCAGTGTTTAACGGGTGGATTTCAAAACGAAAAGAGCCTTTGGGATATACCATTCTTGAAAGAAATCTTGGAAGCAAGTACTAGTCAGATTTTAATTGATGTGAATCTATCTGAAGAGGGAGGGAGGTTTTATAAAGAAAGTAATAGACACATGATTGTTGAATTAGAAGAAGAGTTATTGCCAGCTCTGCCTGAAACATTTAAATGGATATCGCTAAAGCAGTTGCTGTTTTTGTTAAAGATTAATAACATTTTGAATGTACAAGCACGTAGTTTAATTTCATTGATAAGCTATCATTAATTGAAATCGAAAATTAAAATAGGCGTTTTAGGATGTTCATCTTTTGCAAGAAGATCTTTTCTTCCTGCCATATTACTGTGCGATAAATTGGAGCTACACGCTGTTGCAAGTCGCACGAAAGAAAAGGCAGAAGAATTTGCAAATCAATTCGGATGCAAGGCAATTGTAGGTTACGAGAATCTAATCAATGACGAAGAGGTGCAAATTGTTTATATGCCTCTCCCAACCGGATTACATAAAGAGTGGATTCAAAAAGCAATTGCCAAAGGCAAACATTTATTAGTGGAAAAAACGTTCGCAATGAATTATGGCTATGCTGAAGTGTTTGTTAGTTTGGCAAAGGAAAATGGTATTTTGATTCGAGAAAATTTTCAATTCCAATATCACGCTCAACATGAAAAGATTAAGGAGCTTGTTTTAAATGGGACAATTGGAGAATTGAAAAGTATGCGAGCTGCTTTTGGATATCCCGCCGAAAATAGATCGGATCAAATTTTAAATATAGAATTAGGGGGTGGGGCTCTATTTATATTGGGTTGCTATACCTTAAAGGTTTC
>JABSPR010000119.1 GCA_013214975.1 Flavobacteriales bacterium | reverse complement strand
CTTCAAAATATTTTCAAAGACTTAGTGTCCGGACTCTTTTTGTTATTTGAAGGTTCACTCAAGATTGGTGATATCATTGAAGCTGATGGGGTAGTAGGGAAGGTTGAAGAAATCAATTTAAGAAGCTCTGAAGTTCTTACTAGAGATGATGTTACGATAATTATTCCAAATTCAAAGTTTGTTGCAGAGAAGGTTGTGAACTGGTCAATCGATAACGAGTCTGTGCGATTTACCGTAGAAGTAAACGTTGCTTATGGTTCTGATGTCGAACAAGTTTTTGCTTGTCTCGAAGAATCGATGTCCGAACATGATTTGATAGCAAAAAAACCTGTAGCTTTTGTACGGTTTACCAATTTTGGTGAATCTGCGTTGGAATTTGAAATGATGTTTTGGTCCAGTACAACGTTTAGAATTGAAAACGTTAAATCAGACTTGAGACGGACTGTAAGTAGAAAATTAACTGAGTACGGACTTCATATTCCATTTCCACAGCGCGACGTTCACATCAAGGGGATGGAACATTTAGGTGACATTAAACAAAAAGAGAAAAATTGAAAGATTACTGGGAGAAATTAAGCTTTACGCAGAAGTTGAATCACATATTTTGGGGTGTGGTTGGTTTGTTGATTTTAATTTTCGCTTTACTTAATTGGAAAGTGTTTGAATTAAATTTAATATTTGGAACTGTACCAGTGCCAGTGACGATTTTAATCCTAGTTAGTATGTTTGGTGGGTATGGTTATGCCAAGATCTTTGGATTTATTAAATCCCGAAAAAAGGATAAAGAAATCAGTTATTTGGAAGGCGAAGTGGCAGCATTACGTGAAAAGGTTAGAAGACCAGACCCTGTTTCAAAACCCACTGAATCACCGGGAAAAACGGAGCCTACCAAGGAAATAGAAGAATAAATTCAGTTCTAATTTAAGTCGTCTAATAATTCGGAGTTGGGCTTTACCTGCTCAGGTTTTGTCTTTGGCTCCGCCTCTTCTTCTTCCGTTGACTTAAAGAACAACATGCTTTGAACCGTCATATTCACTGCGGCTAGTAAGAGGACCAAATATAGTCCATACCTTATTTCAACGTTATTCTCCGGCAAAGTGCTAGGTCCACCACGAATTCTCATCGGCCAAGTTGAGTCAATAAAATGGGTCTCGATATGCTTCATTAATAATGCTCCGATTATGATTGCACAGCTGGAAATCATCATTTCAAATAAGTACGTTGTGACTGATTTTTTATTGATTTTGAGTACAATTTGAATCAGGGAACTAGTAATCATCAAAGAGAAGCAAACAAATAACAATTCTGAAAAAATTAAAATTGATTCGCCAAAATTTGACTTCATCGAAGATTCGAGTAGGGTAGTAAAGTCTAAGTCGATCGTACCCCGCCATATTGCCCATGGGAGAGCAAAGACGGTAAAGCCATATAGTCCTATGAAAACTTGAATCAATTTAACTGCCCAATGCGACTGTGGTGAACGCCTTTTATCGACTTTCCTACCGATGAGCACAAATATTAGCTGGGCGAAGAAAAGAACAACTGCAATTAGGAAAACAAGGACAGATATATATTTCATGCTTGGTGTACTTTACTTCGATTCATTAAAGGAGTTCAAATTATAAATATTAATTCAACAAATGAATTTTTTGATGTGGAGTATTCTTCAAAATGGTTACCTTCACGATACGTTACAGCCAACTGAGTTGGTCCTAGTATCGACTTCGAAAGAAGGACCCGTGTGGATAAATTTGAAGCTTAGGAAAAATTTTATCAGGAGAGTTTCAGAAGCAGGATGGCAGGCCGTATTTCATCTGATTTATATCGGAATTATTGAAAAGAGGGAAACCAAACAACGGATTTCAGAGCACTTCGGCAATCCTAATCGTGTTAATTGAGGCTTCAATTAACGTACCACGCGGGTTTATTTTTATTCAGTCTTCTTGTACAACACATAGACTTGAGTAACCCCAGTAGTGTTTTTCTTTTTGTTCAATACTGTTGCCATCGTAGGAATGAGCATGTCAATTTCTGAAGTTTGCTCGTAAGGATCATTCCCCTTGGTCCATCGGATATCCCAGTAGCGCTCATAATCCTCAAATCCTACAAGCTTGAAAAGGATGATGAAATTAGGCCCGGCAGTAAAATTCCCCATAACTATCTCGTGTCCTCTGGTGATTAACGTGAAAGTCGAATCGGAATTCATGGATAAAACAGATTTGAAAGAAGAGGAGTCTGCCAAAGCGAATTTCTTCGGGTTACCCGTTTGAACATTGTATCCCGTCCAAGTCCCAATAAGGTCAATATTTTGAGCGAAAGCACCATTCAATAGGCAAACAGCGAAAACAGTAAGAATTAATTTCAT
>JABSPR010000118.1 GCA_013214975.1 Flavobacteriales bacterium | reverse complement strand
TCTTTAATAAATAGAATAGAAAAGGTGTATCGGGAAACCGATACGCCTTTTTTGTTTTTGACTTTATATGTTACTATCAAGTGAAGTAAATCAATAACAAGTATTACCTTAAACATTATTATAAACTTTAAACTAAACTACCATGGACGGATTTTCGATTTCAACGACTGTATTCTCTGTATTGAGTATGCTTTTTTTATTCAATGCTATTTTTACTGTAAAGCAGAAGACTGCAGTTGTTATTGAAAGACTAGGCAAGTTTTTACGAGTGGCAGAACCAGGTTTGCAGTTTAAAATTCCTATAATAGATCAGAAGGCGGGTTTGGTAAACTTAAGAGTAATGGAGTTGCCTGTAGAAATTGAGACTAAAACGAAGGATGATGTATTCGTTCGCTTAATTGTATCCGTACAGTATTTTGTAACAGGGAATCCAGAGGGAATAAGAAAGGCCCATTATCAATTTGATAATCCTGGACAACAAATCCAATCATATGTATTTGACTCGATTCGTTCTGAAGTTCCAAAATTAATTCTGGATGAGGTGTTTAGTGAGAAGGATAGAATCGCAAATGCGGTGAGGGATGAACTAACAGAAACAATTAGTGAGTTTGGATTTGAAATCATCAAGGCTTTGGTAACAGATATAGATCCAGACTCTAAAGTAAAGAACTCAATGAATGAGATTAACGCCGCTAAACGAATGAAGGAAGCTGCTAAGGAATATGCCGAAGCAGAGAAAATTAAGGTTGTAACAGCAGCCGAAGCAGAAGCTCAAAGTAAGAAGTTACAAGGAGAGGGTATCGCAAATCAGAGAATTGCAATTGCCAACGGTCTTAAGCATTCTGTAGAGGAAGTAAAAGGAGCGATGGAAGATGGCGTAAGCGGACAGCAAGTAATGAATATGCTTTTTATGACACAGCACTATGATACAATAAGTAGATTGTCTGAAGGTAATGTAAGCACGATTTTCATGCCTTATTCTCCGAGTTCAGTTGGAAGCCTTCAATCTGAAATTCAATCTGGTCTATTAGGCGTGGATATGCTTAAAGAAGCCAAAGCGAAGCAGGAAAAAGAAGAGGGTAAAGGTCAGGCTTAGATTATTTCTTACTGAAATACTTCCTGTCGACATCTACCGCTTCAAATAGATAAGTACGGACTATATCTACATCAATTTCAGAAACATCATTAAAGGTTTTCCAATACACTTCTTTGCAAGTGCCTTTTCCTAGATAGTTAATTTCGTCTTGCATGAGATTAGCGCTACAGAAACCGAGGTTAACACCTTGGTGTTTTGTTTTCCCCCATTGAATAGAAGCAGGCCAAATAAAGCATACACGTCGGTTGAGATGGTAGAAAGTAACGTTGTAAGCTAACTTCTCCTTGCAATCGGGCATGCAAAAAAATCAAATGCCGTAAGCGCTCAACGATAAGCTGTTCATCTTCATTAATAAATTCTAAGAAGTCATCTATGCCCGAAAAATTATATTGTTGGTATTTATTTTTGGCCATAGGCCTATCTTAAGAATTGCTCTTGTCGAATTCGTAATCTCTTTCCACTTTGGCAATACGCATTTTGAAACACTCGTACCACTGTTTTCTGCCTCGCTCTTGAGCGGTTAAATGTTCTGAGTTAGCTTTCCAGGCTCTGATTGAGTCTAGGTCTTCCCAATAGGAGATATTAATTTCCCATTTGTCGCCAATCTCTTCCATACCACAGAAGCCCTCATGTTCCTTGGCAAGCTCCATCATACGTTCAGCAGTTTCGTCGTATCCTGTAAGGTCGTCGCTTAATAATGCCGTAAATATAATTGCGTAATATGGAGCAGAAGGTGTTTTAACTATCATGGTTGCTGTTTTAGAATCCGCCGCCTCCCCAAATATCGTTTCCGCCACCTACTTCTATCCCATCGCTTGGATTGGCCTTCTTTACTTTTTTCTTGATGTCGTAAAAGTCTCGCATTGATTTTTCTGAATAGCTATCTGTATTCCATGTTTTAACCACATCACCTTCTTTAAATGCAATTATGCGAGGGAAGTCTTCACCTTCGAGCATTCGTTTGAAATCGGCTAGATCTTCTGTTCTCCAAAAAATGTCTTTACAGCCACCTGCTTGGTTAAAAAAATAGTTGAGGTCGTATTCCGTTCCGTATACAAATAAATAGACATCTGGTAAACCACCATCTGCTTGCATTTCGCACATGTCTTTGTAAGATTCCTGGCAGTGGCTACAGGTTAAACTAAACATGCAGATAAGTTTTTCGCCAGTCTCTAAATCAAGCTTTGTCCCATTATCATATTCTGCGTAATTAGATATTATTTGCTTTGTGATGCTTGTTGAAGATTGAGCCAATGGTTTCACCTCAGTTTCTTTTTCAATTGAAACAACTTCTTCAGCCTTTGTACTGGGCACTTCTTCAGGTGTAGTCTCAATTGCAAGAAGTTCTTTATCTAGTTTTTCAACTTCTTCCGGATCCGTTATTCCAACTGGAGGAATTTTATCTTCTGAAAAAGTTGTCTCCGTAATTGCTATTTCGGATTCAGTAACAGGCACACTTGGTGCGTAGTCTTTAATCGTTAAGAATAAAGTAGCCATGGTTACACCGCCAATTACAAGTGGCATTACCCAGGTTTCAAAACGCATTATTCCAACTCTAGTGTACGACTTCAATATAAAAACACCCAATGCCATTGCGACTATGTTTTTTATAATCGATTCAAGATTGGTCATTGGTAGTACATCTCCAAAACAACCACAGTTACCATCTACAAATCCTCTTTGTGTTCCTTCGTAAAAAAGATGGGCCGTAAATGCGAGTAGTATAACTTGTACAGTAGGGATTATAGTCTCTTTTAATAGTCGGTCTTGTAATAAAGCAGCACCAAGCAAAAGCTCTCCACTTATTATTATCCGCGTAAATAGTTGGAGATACCACATTTCACTAGAGTGATCGAAATAGTCTGGACCGATAAAAAGTTCTGCAACCATTCCATCAAAGAATGCTAGAGATAATAGTTTACTTATTCCAGAGAAAATAAATAATGCTGATAAAATCAGCCGGCTTATTTTTATTAATCGTACTTCCATTTGTCTTATTTGATAGAGTTGAATTAATACATAGCTATTAATTCGAAGTATAACGGAAATTACTAAAGAAGAGTATTAGTACCAAGTAACAATCCTTGATAATAATCTATGTTTATTGTTAATAACCATGCCTACAAGTTTTTAATCAATATGAATTCAAATGTTGATATTTGCATAAGGTCAATTAATAGAACTTTCTATATGGAAACAAAGGTAAAAGCACTTCAGGGATCAAAGTATACTCCAATTTGGGTGGATAATAAAATTCGACCTAAAACACTTCCAGCCTTAAAAAAGGATATTGAATGCGACTTACTTATTGTAGGAGGAGGATTTACAGGACTATGGGCTGCGCTTCAAGCAAAAGAAAAAGAGCCAACTCTTGATGTTGTACTTGTTGACTCAACATTTATTGGGAATGGTGCCTCGGGAAGAAATGGAGGAATGTTTGAAGCCCTTTTAGCACATAGTTCTAATAATTCGGATTATCATTTCCCTGGAGAGAAGGAGGAAATTTCTGAATTGGGAATGATAAACTCTAAGGAATATATTGAGAGTTTAAAGAAATACAACATTGATGCCCGATACGAACAAGTTGGAAATTTGAGAGTGGCAGTTAGTGAAGGGCAGAAAGAAAGTTTACGGGAAGAGTACGAACACCTGAAATCTCGTGGGGCAGAAGTTACATGGTTTGATCAAGATGAAGTTAGGGCAAAGGTTAACTCAGAAACATACTTGGCCGGTATGTGGGAGGATAACGGAATAGATGGTATTATAGATCCAG
>JABSPR010000117.1 GCA_013214975.1 Flavobacteriales bacterium | reverse complement strand
AATGGTCTAACATCGTGTTGAGTTCATCAGAGGATAATGCTCTGCCAGTCTCTGTCCTTTTGCCAGCGACACGTTTGATGTCTTTGATTCGGTGGTAGTTCTCAATGGACATTAGATTTAAACGCCAGGCTTCTCTAGCAACACCTTTAATGGCGGCAAGGTAGGTGTTAATTGTATTAGGTGACTTTTTGTCTTCCAGTAAGTCATTCAGGAATTCGTAGACATCGGGGAAAGTCATCTTAGCCCAGCTAAAGGTTTCCACGGTTTCATCTTCGTCAAAAAAGAGTGCTGTATTACGTAATAATGAACGCATTCCCGTACGGCTTTGCTCAGAGCGCAAGGATGCTAAATAGACTTCGGCTGGATTATGATCGTATTTCATGTCGTTAGTATAGATTACTTATGATAATCTGTGTTATAAAAAGTAATAATAATTGATAAATGAGGCAAATGTCTGTCGCTAGACCCTAGCTTTTTTGCATGGTTTTCTATGCCAAGTTTTATCGTGTGTCTTATGGCGTAAAATTTAGGGACTTATTCTGGTAAATTAGTTGTTGTAAGTATTTATACTCATCGGTCCGTAGCGGGGTTTTCAATGCCATTAACTTAAGAGATATCTCTTTAAAAATTAGCCGGTTAGGTCTACTATATCCGGACAATAATCCTATATATAAAGGCAAAAATCGATGATTCAACAAAATTCTACTGATAATAGTTCAATATTTGGATACAAATTGTATGTAAAATAAACCATGTCATTTGCTCTCCTGATTTTATATCTCAACATCGCAGAAACGATAAAGACTTTACCCGAAAAAGGTCGCTTACTTTTCCTCGTCTCATCAGCTTTATGTTAAACATGGTCAACGGATCAATTCAAAGTGAATTATCTCGTTTATTTCAAGTTTTAGATGATAAATGCATTACATCCAATACCGTGACAGCAGCGGCTTTCTGTAAAGCGCGGAAGAAGATTTCTTTCAGTGCTTTCAAGGCCATTAATTCTTGCTTAATAGATGTTTTTTATAAGTCGTCTGTTTGTCGAACGTGGAAAGGTTTTAGATTGCTAGCTGTTGATGGCAGCATCGCAATACTGCCGGAAAGTAAAGAACTCTATGAGCATTTCGGTAGAGTTCACTTCGATGCAAAACATCCGGGAGCTCGACTTTCTCAACTCTACGATATTGGCAACCAGATTTCGGTGGATGTCCAAATTGCATCACCCAGAATAGGCGAAAGGGTTCTAGCGATGCAACATCTCGAATATGCTAATTCAAATGATCTGGTTTTATATGATAGAGGTTATCCCGCAACGTGGCTTTTCAATCTGCATATACAGAAAAAGGTAAACTTCGTGGCTCGGGCAACAGTCGATTCTAGCCATATTTTAAGGCATTTCCTAAGAAGCGGTGAACTAGAAACTCTCTACGAATTTCCACCCGCCATCGAAAAATCATTGAAAAAGTGTAAAGAGTATAACATAACGACCATGCCGATGGATTTACGCCTAATAAGGATAGAGCTTCCAAACGGAGCCGTTGAAATACTCATTACATCACTGCTCGATGATGACAAATACCCACACGAAGTTTTTAAAGAATTGTATCACCAGCGATGGTTTGTAGAAGAAGATTACAAGATAATGAAAAGTCGATTACAAATCGAAAACTTTTCTGGATT
>JABSPR010000116.1 GCA_013214975.1 Flavobacteriales bacterium | reverse complement strand
TTTGTTTAGATAGAGCCGGATTTGCTGGGGCAGATGGTGCAACACACCATGGAGCATACGATATTGCATATATGCGTTGTTTGCCTAATATGATTGTCTCTTCACCGATGAACGAGTCGGAGTTAAGGAATTTGATGTACACGGCACAAGAGGCGGATAATGGTCCCTTCACGATTAGATATCCAAGAGGTGAGGGAGTGATCACGGAATGGAAAACACCAATGAAGAAGGTGGCAATTGGTACAGGTAGAAAATTGTCGAATGGTTCGGATGTAGCAATTTTATCGCTTGGTCACATTGGAAATTTAGCAACAGAGGCTATTACGAAACTAGAGGCAGATGGCATCGAAGTATCTCATTATGACATGCGATTTGTAAAGCCAATCGATGAGATGCTCTTGCATGAAGTTTTTGGAAAATTCACCAAGATTGTTACCATTGAAGACGGTAGTTTAATGGGTGGCATAGGAAGTGCTATTCTTGAATTTATGTCGGAGAACAATTATTCCGCTCAGGTAAAAAGACTTGGTATTCCTGATAGAGTGATAGAGCATGGAAGTCAACAAGAATTGTACAAAGAATGTAGCTATGATGTTGATGGAATCTACGAAACAGTAAAAGAAGTAGTAGGCAAGAAATTATCTAAGGAAGAAAAAACGCAAATAGGTTAATCCTATTCGTATTCGAACGTATCCATAAACTTCGTGGTATAGTTACCAGCTCTAAAGTCAGGATCGTTTATTAATGCCTTGTGAAAAGGAATAGTCGTTTTTACTCCTTCAATTACGAATTCGCTTAAACATCTATCCATTTTATTCAATGCTTCTTCTCTCGTTCTTGCCGTTGTAATAAGCTTAGCAATCATCGAATCGTAATATGGAGGAATAGTATATCCATTATAAATATGCGAGTCTATACGAACTCCTAAGCCTCCTGGCTTATTCAATGTTACAATTGTTCCAGGAGAAGGTCTGAAGTTTTGTGAAGGATCTTCTGCGTTAATTCTACATTCGATGGAATGAAATTCGGGGATATAATGTTTACCAGAAACTTTTTCGCCAGCGGCTACTTTAATTTGTTCTTTAATCAAGTCGAAGTTTACTACTTCTTCTGTAATAGGATGCTCCACTTGAATTCGAGTATTCATTTCCATGAAGTAAAAATTTCTGTGCTTGTCAACCAAGAATTCAACCGTACCTACACCTTCGTATTTAATGAAGGTTCCAGCCAATACGGCTGCGTCTCCCATTCTTTTTCTGAGGTCCTTTGTCATGAAAGGAGAAGGAGTTTCTTCTAATAATTTTTGATGTCTACGTTGAATAGAACAATCTCTTTCCGACATGTGGCTTACATTGCCGTACATATCACCAATAATTTGAATTTCAATATGACGAGGTTCTTCGATATATTTTTCAAGGTACATGTCGTCGTTTGCGAAAGCAGCCTTAGCTTCTTTTCGTGCAGCGTCCCATGCTCCTTCTAATTCGCTTTCGTCCCATGCTAGTCGCATTCCTTTGCCACCACCACCAGCGGTTGCTTTAAGGATTACTGGGTACTTAATTTTTTGGGCTTCCTTAACGGCAATTTTCAATGTGTCTACTAATCCAATAGATCCAGGGACACATGGCACACCGGCTTTTTTCATGGTTGCTTTAGCAGTTGCTTTGTCGCCCATTTTATCAATCATCTTATCAGATGGTCCGATAAATTTAATATTGTGTTCCGCACATATCTTGGAGAACTTTGAGTTCTCAGATAAGAATCCATATCCAGGATGGATGGCATCGGCATTAGTAATTTCAGCTGCTGCAATTACGCTAGGTATGTTTAAGTATGAATCTATACTTGCACTTGGTCCAATGCAAACAGCCTCATCAGCAAATTTTACATGTAGACTTTCTGTATCTGCGGTAGAATAAACAGCGACGGTTTTGATACCCATCTCTCTACACGTTCTAATAACCCTAAGAGCAATTTCTCCTCGGTTAGCTATCAATACTTTTTTAAACACCTGGTATCTGTTTTAGCTTATGCGTTGGGATCAATCAAGAACAATGGTTGGTCATATTGAACTGGCGACGTATCATCAGCTAATATTTTAACAACCTTTCCAGTTACTTCTGATTCTATTTCATTGAAAAGCTTCATCGCTTCAATAATACAAATAGTATCCCCTTCAGCAATATTATCCCCTACGTTAATAAATGGTGGCTTTTCAGGATCGGAAGCTCTATAGAATGTTCCAATCATTGGAGCCTTGATTATAATATATTCTGAATTTTTTTCTTCATCTGCTGTAGGCGCCGCAGTTGTGGCAACTGGAACTGGACTAACTGCCACTGGACTAACTGCCACTGGAGCAGGAGCTACACCAACTGCATCGATAGCAGGTGCCGCTTGTATTAGAATTTCTGGAATATCTTTTTGACCTCTTCTTTTTCCTGGAGGAGTTTTAATTACGATTTTAAAATCTTTGTGTTCGAGTTCGACCTCAGTAACACCCGACTTTGCAACAAATTTGATAAGTTCTTGAATTTCAGATAATTTCATGAATCTTTCTTATTTCAATTTATATTTTTAAGATATATTCTCTTCAGCTATAGATGAATATTCAGGATGTGAAGGTATTAATTTTAGGATAACATTAGCTGTCATAACCCCACTTTAAATACATTGCACCCCACGTAAATCCTCCACCAAAAGCAGCCAAGACTATATTATCTCCTTTCTTTAATCTCTTTTCCCATTCCCATAAACAGAGTGGTAATGTACCAGCAGTTGTATTACCAAACTTTTGGATGTTAACCATTACTTTTTCTTCTGGAAGTCCCATTCTTTTTGCCGTGGCAGAAATAATTCTAAGGTTTGCTTGATGTGGTACTAACCATGCAATATCATCAGCAACCAAGTTGTTTTTTTCCATGATGTCGTATGCTACAGATGCCATAGAAGATACAGCCGCTTTAAAAACTATTTGACCTTCTTGTCGAACAAAATGTTGCCGTGCATTAACAGTTTCGATAGATGCTGGACGTTCAGAACCGCCAGCAGGTATAGCTAAATGGTTTCTTCCAGATCCGTCAGATCTTAGAATAGAATCAATGATGCCAATCTCATCATCTTCTGTTGCTTCTAGCATTACTGCGCCTCCTCCATCACCGAAAATAATACATGTAGTTCTGTCTGTATAATCAATAATTGACGACATTTTATCGGCACCTACCACAACAACTTTTTTATATTTTCCTGTAGCAATATATTGTGCGCCGGTATCTAGAGCGTATAAGAATCCAGAACAAGCTGCATTTATATCGTATCCCCAAGCGTTAGTAGCGCCAATTTTATCACAAATAAT
>JABSPR010000115.1 GCA_013214975.1 Flavobacteriales bacterium | reverse complement strand
GGAGGACCAGTAGATACAATCAGATCAACCTTGTTAGTTTTCAGATACTCGATTAAAAATTCTGCGGAAGGCTTTATCCAATACTTGCGAGCATCTGGAATAAAGAAGTTTCCTCTAATCCAGAACAAAAACTTTCTTACTAAGCCACCACCTTTCTTTTTGTTTACGAATCCTGGCTGAACCTTTTTTGATTTACCTCCAGAAATTATATTTTGGAAAATCTGAAATGGCTCAATACAAGGCTGACGAAGAATCTCTACCCCTTCTGGCACATCTCGTTCTACACTGGCATCGCCTCCAATATTATCTTCATGAAGTGCCGTATAAACAATTGGCTCCCATTCATTGAACCTTAGATATTTCACAAACTTCAGCCACCGGTAAACACCTGCACTGTTATCAGGCGGCCAATAGTACGTGATTACTAAAACCTTTTTCACCGTAATTAATTTAGTCTTTTGCCATAGCCATTCGAATACATTCGATGTCTATTAAAATCGATATTAAACTTCTCGTTACAGCTATCATGGATCTCAATGCTATCATCATTTATCGAGATAAGCCGAACATGGGTAATCCCTTTATAGGTTACCATCAATTTTATGGAATTAGGAGTTGTCTCCAACAAGGTACATTCCGTCCGCGCCTCCGTTCTAAACACACCTTCAACACCCTCCACCCAATCATTTTGCTCTTTACCCTCAACGATAATTGAATTATAAGATTCTACACTTCTAAACGCATTTCTTAATTCCGGAACAGATGTATAGCAATAAGTTCCTGGATGAACAATCAGATCTATCCCATCTACATTTAATTCAAAGGATAGCTTATCATTATGAGTGTGCGTCCAGTACTGACGGACGTGTTTGTTACCACAGGCAATCGTCATATGAATTCGTTTAGAACGAATTACACAAGCACCAAATTCGGCATAAGGCAATATCTCCAGTTCGTCTTTTAGTGAACCACCCTTAGGTATTTCATCTTGTAAAATAGATTTCGTAGTAAATTCTAAATCCAAGTTATTGTCTGAATATGAATGGGCATTTCCAAAAGGTTTGTACGTCAATTCTCGATTCTTAGTAAGACTTTTCACAAAAGATCTTTCCAGCGGATAACTACTTTGTCTTCCTATTTGCTCGAACAATCCTGAACCCGCTGAAACAAAAGGCCTATGATCTAAAGCGTTCTGGTCGAAATGAAGTTTTGAATACAGCTCATCCGGACCATTAATGTTTTGATATTTCCTTTTAGCATCTGCAAAAGACATCAAGCTACCCACAGGACTAAGATTAAAGAAGCGACCACTATCGTTATCTCCAACTTGCGCAATTTCACCATTTGTTTTCGTCAGCTTTTCAGATAGCTCAATCATCCTACCCACTTTATCCAAAGTTTCTTCCTCTAATTGAATACCAGATCTAATGGTATACTTCTGACTTTCAACAGGATTCAACCCCTTATTGCCTTTCCAGTCTTTACTGTCAAATAATCTCAAATATTCTAGTTTTTTGTTGGGCAGACCTTTAAGAAGGGCAATAGCATAAACTATCATCTCCCCTGTTAGTCTTTGATAGGAAGTTGAAGATTCAAATACGCCCCCATCATCGAGTACCTGTTTATCAATCTCGGATATTAATTCTTGAATAGAAAAAGCCAACCAACTATCTACAAATGGATAGCCATCTAAATAGGAAGACACGAATAACAATCCACAGATATTGGAGAGGTAATGGTTATTGGTAATTGATTCTTTGTATTCTAAATTCTTAACCAAATGCATTCCATGACTATATATCGAATCTGCAATATGTGTTTGGAAATTTATATTGATAACCTTCTCTGTGTCCAGCTGACTAAATAAATCAAAGGCAATCAGCATATTTGCAGCCCTTATCCCTACTTCCATTGAACTTGTCCAACATACGCCATAACGCGGAGGGTTTGCAGCTATAAAATCTATAGTCTGACATAAAAACTCATTTAACAACTCTGTTTTCCTCTCCGGCAATACCAACGCTAATATTGCCATTTGAGGTAAATGTTGCAATCTTGATAATTCAAATGGCACCTTTATATCCACACCATGTTCCCCATGTGATTTGATGGTTTGATCCTTATACCAATCTTTCGCGGCCCACCTAAATCCAGATTTCACATCCTTCTGCCAATCAATCCCCTCATGGTCATAGGTGATTCGACTCATTTCGCCCCAGACGTGTTTGCTCATTCTGTATTGTTTTTTCTGAACAATTTTTCTCAGCCAATTTCCATAAACGTCGTAATAATCAAAATATATGTTATGCTCGAAATGAGCACCTTCAAAGCCTGCGGCAGCAGCATCGTATGAATTTTTCACCCATCCACTGCCAAGAATATCAAAGCGATGATCGAGATAAGCATCGGCAAGAAAACTGGCCTCTTCTTTTGAGATAGCAGAAACATCCAATTCTTCGATTCTCACAAATGACAATTCGATGGGCTCAGATAACGATTTAGGC
>JABSPR010000114.1 GCA_013214975.1 Flavobacteriales bacterium | reverse complement strand
TAGAATGATTGACCGTGGTATCCCAAGACATGACTACGAATTAATGGGCGCTGAAGGAAATATTATCGGAAAGGTAACTTCTGGAACAATGTCTCCTACGCTTAAAGTAGGTATTGGAATGGGATATGTTCAAATCGATAATGCAGGAGTAGGAACGACTATTTATGTTAGTGTTAGAGATAAAATGCTGAAAGCAGAAGTTGTAAAACTTCCTTTTGTAATTTAGCGCGCTTAAAATCTTATTATGGCTGCTGAAGATAAAAAGAACTTAGAGGTGTGTTTTACACCAAAATTATTTCCTCTGTTTGTAACTACGGATTGCATTACTGTAGTTGTTGATGTATTAAGGGCTACTTCTGCCATTTGCACGGCCTTCGATAATGGGATAGAAAAAGTAATTCCGGTTGCGTCTGTTGACGAGGCAAAAGAGTATTTAGGTAGAGGCTATATTGTTGGGGCTGAAAGAGGAGGAGAAGTAGTTGAAGGCTTCGAATTCGGTAATTCACCGTACTCTTATATGAACGATTCTGTAAAAGGGCAAACGTTAGTTATCTCTACAACAAATGGTACAAGGGCTATTGAAGCGGCAAAGAATTCACATCAAATTGCGATGGGTTCATTCTTGAATTTGAATGCATTATCAGAATGGCTAGTGGAACAAAATAGACCTGTAGTGATTTTCTGTGCTGGTTATAGAGGTCGTTTTAACATGGAAGACACATTATTCGCTGGAGCATTATCTAGCTTGCTGTTAGAAGGTGGGAAATTTGATTCAGAATGTGATTCTACTATTGCTTCTCAATCTTTATATGATTCTGCGAAAGGGGATATGTATAAGTTTTTAGAAAACACTTCTCATAGAAACAGATTACATCGATTAAATCTTGAACAAGATGTTCGATACTGTTTAGAGTTAAATAAGGCTAATGTAGTACCTGTCTTAGTGGACGATGCACTAGTTAATATGATCTAGCCTATTCTCAATTTCGATTTCTTGCATTCTCACTTATTCCTATTCTCACTTATTTCGTTTTTCGCTTTTCCTAGTATTGGTTTTGGTTGGGGATTCTATGCCCATAGAGAAATTAATAAAATGGCTGTTTTTTCTCTGCCTCCCGAGATGGTTGGTTTTTATAAAGCCAATATAGATTATGTAGAAAGGCATGCAGTAGACGCGGACAAGAGAAGGTACTCAACCGATGGAGAAGCATGTAAACATTACATAGATATAGATTTCTACCACCCAACACATCCATTCGAGGTAATGCCAAGGAGGTGGGACGAGGCAGTTGAGAAGTTTACAGAGGATACGTTAATTGAATACGGTATACTGCCTTGGAATATCCAGCTATGTATTTATGCCCTTACCAATGCTTTTAAAGAAAAAAATGAAAGCAGTATCTTGTATTGGTCTGCCAATATTGGGCATTACGTTGCCGATTCTCATGTGCCGTTACATACTACGTTAAATTATAATGGTCAGTTAACTGGGCAGAGAGGTATACATGGACTCTGGGAAACGAGGATTCCTGAGATGCTAGCTAAAGATTATGATCTATTCGTGGGAAGAGCCAATTATTTTGATTCTCCTTTAAGCGCTTCCTGGGAAATTATTGAAGATAGTTTTCATGCGAAAGATTCTGTTCTCAATTTCGAGCGAGACTTAAGCAAAGTATTCGATCCTGATTTGAAATATGCTGTGATAAAACGTGGTAACAGCAATATAAGAACATATTCAGATGCTTTTGTAGAAGAGTATAATAGAATGCTTAATGGTATGGTGGAAAGGAGATTTAGACTGTCTGTTCTTAATGTCGCATGCTTCTGGTATTCGGCTTGGGTAAACGGAGGCCAACCTAATTTGTCTGAGTTTAGCGATAGAGAAATTGAGGAGGAAGAAGTCGCAGACAAAAAAAACAGTCCAGTTGAAACGAGACCTCATTCTCATTAGAAATAGCTTATTTTTATTATTCATCATCCATTCAAACAGTTATTATGATTAAAAGCTTACTCGGTTTACTATTAGTTGCAAGTTTGTTTCTTGTGTCGTGCGGAGATAAAAAGAAATCGGTTGAAGCCGATTTTAAGTTTTTAAGTGAGCGTTTTTCGGACTTAAAAGTTATTCGATACCAGATTCCTGGTTTTGATGAATTGTCTTTGAAAGAAAAGGAATTGTGTTACTATCTGTATCAAGCAGCATTAAGTGGTAGAGATATGGTTTTTGACCAGAAATTCAAACACAACCTATATGTAAGACGATCTTTAGAAGCTATCGTTGCTTCTTACCAAGGAGATAAAACGGTTTCTGACTTTGAGGATTTCATGGTATACACGAAACGATTTTGGTTCTCAAACGGTATTCATCATCATTATTCAACAGATAAACTAATACCTGATTTTAAGGAAGAGTATTTGGTAGAATTAATTGATGGTTCGGATCAATCTTTATTTCCGATTCGTGAAGGCAACACAATAGATTCGTTAAAGTACCATTTATCTCAAATTATTTTCGATCCAACAATAGGAGCCAAGGGAGTTAATCTAAAAGATAGTGTTGATTTAGTTCTTGAATCGGCAAATAATTTTTACGAAGGAGTAGATCAGGATGAAGTTGAAAATTACTACAAGAACATTACGGACACTGCAGATGAAACTCCTGTTTCTTATGGTTTGAATTCGAAATTAATGATCGTGGATGGTGAAATAACCGAGCGTGAATGGAAAGTGGGTGGTATGTACAACGATGCCATCGTGGAGATTGTATTGTGGTTGGAGAAAGCAAGTGTAGTTGCCGAAAATGAGCAGCAAAAAACAGTTATAGATAAACTAATTACTTATTACAGATCTGGTGATTTGAGAGATTTTGATGAGTATAACATGGAATGGGTAAAGGATACTGCCTCAAGAGTAGATTTTATCAATGGGTTTATCGAAGTATATGGTGATCCTTTAGGAATGAGAGGCTCGTTCGAGTCTGTAGTTTCTATTCGAGATATGGAGGCGACAAAAAGGATTAAAGCAATTAGTGATCAAGCACAATGGTTTGAAGATCATATGCCAATTTTGCCAGAACATCGTAAAGAGAATGTAAAAGGGATTTCTGCCAAAGTGATTACTGTTGTTGTTGAGGGAGGAGATTCTCATCCTACATCTGCAATTGGAATAAACCTGCCGAATTCAAGTTGGATTAGAGCCAATCATGGTTCTAAATCGGTAACGTTAGCTAATATTGTAGATGCTTATGATGGAGCAAAGAGCGAGTCTGCGAAAAGTGTAATCGGTGAGTTTGCCTACTCCAAAGAGGAGATAGCAAGATCAAAAGAGTTCTCGAGTATAGCACATTTTCTTCATGTCGATATGCATGAGGTTATTGGGCATGCTTCAGGCAAAATAATGGAAGGGAAGAATCCTAAAACAGCATTGAAAAGTTATTACTCTGCTTTAGAAGAAGCTCGTGCCGACTTGGTGGCTCTTTGTTTTGGATTTGATCAGAAGCTTATAGATCTAGGTATTATGCCTTCTGTGGAGGTAGGGAAAGTTGCTTATGACTGATACATAAGAGGAGGACTCCTAACTCAATTAACTAGAATTAAGCTCGGTGATGATATTGAAGAAGCGCACATGAGAAATAGACAATTGGTTGCTTCTTGGGCTTTTGAAATGGGGAAAGAGGATAACGTGATTGAAAGAAAATCTAAGGATGGTAAAACATATTTTGTGATTAATGATTACGAAAATCTGAATGACATTTTCAGAGAAGAGTTAAAGCAAATTCAAAAGTTAATCTCAGAAGCCGATGGGGAAGAAGGTAAGCGCTTAATTGAAACTTATGGCGTTAAGGTCGATAAAGAGTTGCATGCTGAAGTATTAGAACGATTCGAAAAACTGGGCATTGCACCTTATGGTGGCTTTATTAATCCAAAGCTATTGCCCGTAATTGATAACGGTAAAATTATTGACGTTAAAGTAGAATATCCAGATAGCTTCGAAGGGCAAATGATGTATTACGCGAAAGAGTATTCGTTCCTGCCAACTTACAACTAAGCGATTTCTTTTATTTTCCAAGCCATAATCTTTCGATCATCACCAGTTGTGATTAAGTAATCATTGTAATCAGACCATATTAGTTTATTTACAGAATAATTGTGTCCCCTTAGCTGTTTTAAGTCTATTCGCTGAAGGATATCGAAGGACGATGTATCCCATATTTTAACAGTTTTGTCTCGACTTGCTGTTGCCATAAATTTTCCGTCTGGACTAAAATCCAACGAATATATAGCATAGTTGTGTGCAGGGATAGACCGGACTTCCTTGTAATGATTATCCATGTCCCAAAACCGTAGATGAGCGTCTTTACCCCCCGAAATAAGAATTCTTTCCGTTGGATGATAGATAACACAATTCACAGCAGACTCATGGCCTTTTAATATGTCTTTTGCGATAAATGTTTTGGTATCATAAATTCGAATTGTTCCATCTCCGCATGCAAAGGCTACCTCTGTTTCATCCGAACTAAAATCAATACCCCTTATTTTTTCGAAACAGATCAAGATGTGTTTAACTAAACTAAAATCTTTCACATCCCACACCGAAATACTTCCGTCATTACATGCACAATAAAGCATACCGTTAACAGCCGAATACTTAAGATCGAAAATAATATCTTGATGATAGGTTAAATATTTGATCTCCTTTTTTGCTTTTAGATCAATAATATGGAGGCCTCCTTTGCCATGTCCAATAACCAATATATTCAGTTCTTTAAGGTGGCATAAAGAATAAACTTGTGTACCTAGTTTTACGGAAAATCCTTTTGCTATACTTTCTTGTAGGTCCCATTCGGCAACAACTTTATCCCCACCACCGCTAAAAATAGATTTCTCCGAATTTCCGGGAGAAAGGCAATATACAGAAGAGGCATGCCCAGTTAATTCAAAGGCCTTAGTAACTTTAATTTTCATAGTAAATCAACTAATCGTGCAAATTCTCGGTCGTTATCTGTAATCGTGTTTCCGGCAGAATGAGTTGTTAAGGAAATTGTAACGGTGTTATATACGTTAGACCATTCTGGATGATGGTTCATTTGTTCGGCAATTAAGGCAACGCGATTCATG
>JABSPR010000113.1 GCA_013214975.1 Flavobacteriales bacterium | reverse complement strand
ACATTAGGTCTGTAGTGCTAGAAACTGATATAATTGCTGCAGCAGCATCCGAAATCATAATCATATTCACATCGGTACAGCCATTCGCATCCATCGCTGTATAGGTATATATACCAACGGCCAATCCATTTATTGTTGCTGTATTTTCTCCATTAGACCAGTTGTAAGAATATGGAGCAACACCGCCAAACCCAGAAACAGAGACAGAACCGTTAGATCCTCCACAAGTAGCATTTGTTACAGAAAGGGTATCTACTATTAATGCAGAAGGTTCTGTAATGACAACTGAATTTACATCCTGACATCCATTGCCATCCGTTGTTGTTACTATAGAAGTCCCAGCAGACAAACTACTTTCATTGGCAGTCATCCCACCTGTATTCCAAGCATATGTATAACTTCCTACTCCGCCTAAACCTAAAACGGAAGCAGCTCCATCCGAATTTCCATTACAAACAACATTCACCGATGTCATTACAGAAGTAAGTTCACTAGGCTCATTAACAACTACCGAAGCCGAAACCAAACATCCATTAGAATCAGTACATGTTGGAGTATATGTTGAGGCAGCTAACCCTGAAATCGTAGAACCATTTGCGCCATTATCCCAAGTATATGAATATGGCATTGTACCTCCACTTACCACAGCTGTTGCCATTCCATCCGTAGAGCCAAAACATAATGCATCTGTAGAAGTCGTAGATAAAACCATTTGAGTTGGCTCATTAATTATAACTGTAGAAGTAGACGCGCATGCATTTGCATCCAAAACAGTAACACCATATGTACCAGCTGCCAAACCAGTAACACTTGCTGTTGTCTCACTACCAGCCCAATTATAAGCATAAGGTGTTGTTCCTCCTGTTGCGGTTACCGTGGCGCCTCCAGTAGCATCACCATTACACAATGCATCAGTACCAACGGTTGTCGAAGCCAAAGTACATGCAGAGCTTACAGTAAGTTCTATTGTAATTACCATTGCCGTACCCAGGCTACCGCATAAATCACTATTAACTTGCACAGCGTATGTAGTTGCAATAGGAACTGTTAGATCAAGTAAACCATCTGTTCCTCCACAGCTGGTTTCATCGTTTCCTGTTGAAAATCCACCTAGGTATACATTCAACCCAGAAGGCACATCCGAACCACAACTTGTAATTTGGTATTCGTTACCAGCTATTAAACCCGAGACCGAGAAATAGGTGCCGCCAGTTGCCGTTGTCGTAATATTTTGAGGAACATTTAATACTAGTCCACTCCCATCGTAGGTTCCACCTAAAGTCCCCTGAGGACATTGCGCCTGGCTAGAAAAGCCAAAAAGCGTAAGTATGCATGCTCCAATTAATTTAATTGCAACAGACTTAATCGTTTTGTTTTTAATCATGTAGTTGGTTTTATTATTTCTAATATAGAGAGAAGTATCTAAAATACATATTTAATATGGGTAACACTATTAACAGTCGCTAATTAAATATTGACAAACCGCTAATACTCAATATATGCCAAAAACAAAAAGGCACCCTAGTTCAGAGGGAAATAAATTTGAATATTAAAAAACTGTCAGTTCGAGTGATCCTGACACGCAGTTGTCAGGATTGTATCGAGAACAGAGTTTTTCACATTCAGTATTTTGCCAAAATCATTTAATTCTTGATACAATCCCGACATAAAATTGTCGGAATCACTCGAACTGACAATGATTTCAATAACCATATAATGTAAATCTTCAAACTAAAGTGAACTTTTCCTTAGTGAGTGTTTCATGATAATTCAGAATTACTTTTTTTTCTAAATTTCTGGCTTTTCTTTCATTTTCAATTGTTTGTATTCTAGCCTTCTATTGTGCAGGGTAATCCGCTTTATTCTCGCTCTCTCCTTCAAGATTGCATGTAAAAAGTCAGACCAAAGGGTACCACTAAAGGGATAAAGTTAAGTGATAGTATTAATACCTTCAAAGCAGCTTTGAGGAACTTTAAAAACCTTTAAATGTATAATAATGGGAAGACCAAAAAAAGAAGTCAGCAGAAGCTGTAGTTAAGGACATTCGACGTCAAACACGTAGAAAGTTCTCATCAGAAGAGAAGATCAGAATAATTTTAGAAGGCCTAAAGGGTGAAAAATCTATATCGGAAATATGTAGAACCGAAGGAATAGCTCCAGCATTGTATTATCGTTGGAGTAAGAACTTTATCGAAGCAGGAAAGAGACGCCTTTTAGGAGATACTCAAAAGAGAAGCTAATACGGAAGAGGTTACTAATCTTCGAAAGGAGAACCATGATCTAAAGGAAGTAGTAGCAGAACTTACTTTGAGTAATCGCGTGCTTAAAAAAAGCTTGAGTGGTCTAGAATAACATTCAAGAAGTACATGCGATTTACTCAAGCAGAGAAATATGAAATCATCCGAATTGTGGAAGCCTCTGAGATAGGGCCCAATAGAACTTTACGAGAATTAGGCATCCATAAGAGCACCTTTTACAGTTGGTACGGCAGGTATAAAGAGCAAGGTTATGATGGCCTTGCTCCTAGACCTCGTGCAGATAACAATTGCTGGAATAGAATACCGGATAACATTCGCAATGAGGTTGTAACAATGGCTCTTGACATACCAGAACTATCTCCAAGATAATTAGCTTACAGAATGATAGAGGTTAAACAATATTACATATCGGAGAGTAGTGTTTATCGAATACTTAAAATGAAGTTCCTACATTTGACTGGACAGTAAGTTTAAAGACAAGACAGTTCGACCTAATCAGATGTGGCAAACCGACTTTACCTACTTCAATATACTTGGATGGGGATGGTACTACCTCTCAACAATATTAGATGATTACAGTCGCTACATAGTACACTGGGAACTCTGTTCTAACATGCAGACAGAGGGTGTAGCCAGAACCATAGATTGTGCATTAGGAAAAACAGGACTGGATAAATCTAATCGACCACGATTGCTCAGTGATAATGGATCTTGCTACATAAGCTCTGAACTGGCTGAATACATCGAACAAGAAGAAATGAGTCATGTTAGAGGGAAGCCATTACATCCACAAACCCAAGGGAAGATTGAGCGGTATCACAGATCCATGAAGAACGTAGTAAAACTAGAAAACTATTATATGCCAGGTGATCTAATTAATCGACTGGAAGAGTTTGTTGATCATTACAACAACCGTAGATACCACGAATCAATCAACAATGTAACTCCGTCAGATGTATACTTTGGACGTGATAAAGAACTGCTTAAGCAAAGAGAAATAATTAAACAAAACACTATGAAAAAACGCAGAAAAACATACCTGTCACAGGTTATTCAAATTTGACTTAATTTTACTTGTCCCTGGTACACTTTCTTTGAAGACTTACATTTACACCTTTTTACATAATTAATGATATCAAGTCGAATAATCCCATCTATTACTACATTCTTAAAATGTTTCCCAAATTAGAACTCTAACTACAACGATTAATAAGCATTTAACTGGATTTATTACTTCCAAATCTAATTTCCCGTTTCCGTACCAAGAAATAATTCAGTAAGCGTATTTCTCAAGATTCTTATTCAAAGATTATTTACTAATATAATATTAGCTGTATCACCTTTTTTAAACTAATTTTAGTTATCTCACTCATTTTTAAACCAATGCTGTATTAAACCACATGGAAAAAGACAATTATAAAATTGATTCGCTAGACAGGCTGATAATAAAACATCTTTCTGACAATGGCAGAAAATCATTTAAAGATATTGCCACAGCACTTGATGTAACTGTGATGACAGTGCACAACAGATACAAGAATTT
>JABSPR010000112.1 GCA_013214975.1 Flavobacteriales bacterium | reverse complement strand
TATCAATTATTTTAATTTTATCCGAGCCGATACTTTCAATGATATTTCTTGTGTCATCATCTTCGTCACAATCTCCCAATGCGATAATGAATTCATCTACTATAGGAAGAATGGATTCTATAGAAGCCTTGATAGGGTAGTAAAGTTTTGACACATTCTTCACCATTGTGAAACCGCTTATTTTTGCTTTTTTCTCCTGCATTTATTTTTGGTTACCCTTTTTGTTCCAGAAGAAATTTTTCAAAGTCATTCATGCGATCCTTCAAGAGGAATTTATCTTTTACACGTCTAAGGCCTGCGGTACCCATTTTGTTTCTTTGTTCAGGGTTTTTAATTAGCTCTTCAACTTGATCTGCGAATTTTTCTAGATCGGGGTATTCAATTAGGAATCCAGTTTCTTTGTCTCCAATAATTTCAGGATTACTTGTCATGTCGAAAGCTACAACTGGCTTCGATTTAACCATTGCTTCTACTAGTACATAACCAAATCCTTCCCACATAGAAGAAAGTAAAAAGACATCGATAGAGTTCATAAACTCTTCTATACGATCTATGAAATCGAGTAAAATAACCTCGTCGCTTAATTTATTGTCGGAAATTTCTTTGGCTAGCTTATCCTTAAGACCACCTGTTCCTGCAATGAATATGGTGAATTCTAGTCCTCTGCTTTTTAGAATTTTCGCTAATTCTATTAAATGTAATTGACCTTTTTGTTTCGTTAATCTACCAGCATTTCCCAAGATAATTCCATTTCCTTTTTCTTTAATTACAGAAATGCATTGGGTAATCTCGTTGCTCTTTTGAATGTCTATACCATTGTAGATTACTGTTATTTTATCCTCAGGAATATGGGAGGAAAGGTTTTTGAGAATTGTATTCTTCGTTTTTATAGAATTTGCTAGAATATGTGTTAGTATATTTTTAAATAGAATTCTGTTTACGAATCGATTTTTAATGGGCACGGCCAAACCTCTTCGAAACGCTATATTTTTCACACCAGCTAGCTTAGCAGTTATTCCTCCTAGTTTTAAATCTTGAGAGGTAGAGAATATAACAGCATCAATTTCCTTCTCTTTAAAAAATGAAACGAGATTGAATACCTTAAAAGGATTTAAGGCCGAAAACATTGATACTTTAATATTGAATTGGGATAATTTGCTCTCCTTGGCTTTTTGAGAGAGTACGGAGTTATGTCCGCAAACAACAAAGACATTGTGCCCTCTATTCTGCATTTCAACAGCATAATCGAGGTAGAATTTTTCTCCTCCTCCCCAGAATTTAACGCTATTAAAAAAACAGATATTGCTCATTCGACCGTGCCTGAGATGATATTAAAGGCTTTATTGATGTTAAATTGACTTGATCGAAGTTAAGTCAAATATTAATAGACAAATAGAAATTACAAAAGGAAACAATTATGATTGAATCCTTTTGTAACAGTTTAATCTATTTTCTCATAAATATTTTCATTTCAACCCTACGGTTTTTTTGCTTTCCTTCCTCAGTGTCATTGCTGGCAATTGGAATATTTTGACCGAAGTATTTAATTTTTACTCTTGTTGGGTCTACACCATAATGGCTTAGAAGATCTTTTACATTATCGGCTCTTTGTTTTGATAATTTCAGGTTATCCTCTTCATTACCCGTGTTGTCCGTATGTCCACCGAGAACAATTCCCCATTCTCTATTTTCAGCCATCAGTTTTGCTAAAGCATCAATAGCTATTTTAGAATTATCTAAGATAACACCGGAGTTTGGTTCGAATTCCAGACTTCCAAAGGCCTCGTCGATAACTTTCTTGTGCTTGGCTTCCAAGTTAACAAGCTGGTCTTGTTCGTCAAGAAGGCCTATCCCAGTATTCTCTGTAGTAGGCATTGAGTTATAAGCGAAATGCCCATTAGCATCTTTACTAGCTGCTACGTACTCTATTTTTCCATCATTAGTAAATATTACGTGGATTTCAGTATCATCACTTCCCTCTAAACTATATATATAGTTATCCATTTTAGCGATATTCTTAAAGTCGAATGTTCCATTTCTATCCATGAATACCGACATTAACGTATCTCCGTCTACACTTATTAAAAATAGTTTAGGAGCTTCAATAGCATCAATTTTATGATATTGGAAATAACCTTGCCCGTCATTCTTAGCTTGAATGGTTTGTTCACCGATTTTAATCTTCATGACATCGGCAGCGGAAAGTTTCCCATCATCACCTTGTAATAAGAATGTCATATCGTCTATTCCTGCAGGCAACTGTTTAAAATGAAAGAATCCTTCAGCGTCTCTACTTGCAGTCATTACGGTATCGCCTTCGGCATTCAACAATAGCATCTTAACATCTAGAGCTTTCTCCTTTTCGTATTCGAAAAGTCTATTTGTGATTTCTTTTGCGTCCCCCAAAATTTCTGTTCCGTCTGTAAAGGCCATTTTAACTTGAATTTCTTTGGCATTTCCAAAGTGTTCGTCGTTTGCCTGAAGTAAGAATAAAAATTTCTTTTGATCAACTGCAACGTTCGTAAATTGGAATAGAAACTGATCATCAACAATTACAGTTTGAAGTGTATCACCATTTGGATTTACCATATGAAGGGTAGATGCAGTAATTGGGCAACCTTCGCTTTCGATAGGGCCAGCTTTACTTGGGCATAAGTCTAAGCCATCTGGGATACCATCACTATCTGAATCAGGGCAGCCATCAAATTGTTTAATTCCTGCTTTATTCGGACAGTCATCATCTTCATCCTTAATACCATCTTTGTCTTGATCCGTTTTCTCTTTTCTACCCATTGTCCAATTGAAACCAAGGTTTACATGTGCAACTTTAGTTGTCATCGGAAGCATAAACCCAAGTGCGTTATCCGTCATAGCATAGAATTGCCAAGGACCTAAGTTTAGAGAGAAACCAAACCCAATGTTTGCATAACTTCTTGCAAAAGCAGAGTAGTTAATTTGAGCACTAAACATTCTCTTAAGCTTGATATTGTAAGATGCTGTTAAAGAACGCTGCATTCTTCCTTTGTAAAACTCTGCTCCAAGCAGTAACCCTGCCCAATGCCAATCTGCCATTTTCCAAGTACCACCTACATACATTCTTGCTGGTAGTTTTGTTTTATACTCGTTGTTTGTTTCCTCTGGAGTGAAAATTTCTATGATAGAATCTGTAATTCCTGTCAAATCCGGATTTGAAACTTCACTAGTTCCTATGTTAATTGGAATGTCCAAACCAGTCCATGTATATTCTGAATCGTCGATTGTATAATTGGATGCGTTTTTCTTCCATTTAAACCTACCTATATCATTAATGGAGGCGTGTACTTTAAGCTTATCCATTAGTTGATATGAACCACCAAGGTTAATTCCAATTCCTGTATTACCAGTTCCTAAAAAGCTAGAAGGTTGTAGACCCCCAGCAGAACTATTAGTATCCAAAGGATTTACCACCCCAGCAAAATTAACTGACATATCCCCTGCAAGCGTCATGTGTAAGTTTTCTGGATCGGTTGTAATAGAAAGTTCTTTAGTCTTGGTATCAACGTTTGCCAATCCATCTAAATATTTAATTCTTATACCGACTGTAAGTTTGTCGTTTATTTCTCGAGCCACACCAAGTGCATATTCTGTGTACACTGTAGCATCCATACCTAATCCAGAGAAGTCAGCCTTTTCGTCCATGAATTTCCCTCCGTTACCGCTCCACAAAAAATCTACGATATCTCGTGGAAAGGATAATCGTCCGAAAGCTTTTAAGCCGAAACTAGTTGAGAAATACATTTTTTTTGCTCTAAACCCTAATGAAAAAGGTTCATATGCAGTGTATAAATCTGTATAATTCATCTTTCCCAACACATTATCCAATATGTCGTTAATGTCGATAAAAGTTGTTCCATCAGTACGCTGTTGGAAGATTTGATTTCCTGTGAAACCAGTATTGGCGGCATACGTATTTATCGATCCAAGAGCTAATGAGAAAAACCCTTTATTATCTGGTGTTAGGGCAGGGTTTATTTTAAGTGAGTGTGGTACACTATTCATGTTATACATAGTAAGATTAGGCTGTGCCCAAAGCTGTACAGAATATAATCCGATCAATAAACTTAGAAGTACTTTTGTTTTCATAGTTGTTCTTTTATTCTTCTTCTCCTGAAGTTAATTCGTTAACGTTTGCATCAAGTTCTACAATTAGTCCAAGAGTAACTCCTATTTTATAATTGTTGAGCATTTGTACATCCACATCCCCATTTCCACTTGTTTCAATAGTAGCATCAATTACCAAAAATTTAGCATCATCAAGTTTAGATACTTCAGCTACAAATTCTGTAGATTTTGATCCAGGAATACCAGTGGTTTCACCATTGGAATTAATTTCAGCTCCTTCTAAAAAAACACCCTTTTCTACTAAGGTTGAAATTCTTGTGCTGTCTTCGCTTTCAAACCAAGCTTCTAAAGTTACTTCCCAAGGGAATCCGTTTTCAAGATCAAGAATAATTGTAGCTGTTTTAACCGGGTTTGCATTACCGTCTAATTCACTTCCTAAATCTACTTCCACTCTTTGTCTTGTATTAAAGCCTTTAGCTCTCCCAATTAGAGGAAGTCGTACATCAACCTCAATATCAATTTTGCTATCGCTACGTACAAAATTTCCAACCCTTGGGTTTGCAGCAGTTGATGAATTTGCCAAAACACTGCCTATGTTAAACTCCATCGATCTGGGAGCAGAAGCAATTAGTTCTACTATACTGCTGTTTTCGTAATTTATCTGTACTGAATCCTTTTTTGATTCTCTGAAATTTTCATTAGTAGGTCCAGCAAGAACGAAAGGGGCAAGTGGGTTAGAGCCTTCAAAAGTTAATTCGTCTGATAATTCAGTTTCTCCTGCCATATAGGTGTATCCAATGGAACCTATATCAACGGAAACATCGATTCCAAAAGAACTTGTAACACCCACTTTGATTTCCGGTTCAGCCAATGATAGCTCTCCACCTAATGCTTGATCGAATAAGCCAATCTTCCCTAGATCAAATCCGTCCATAAACTGGTAATCGGGACCAAAGTCTGCAAATATTACGTCAAATTCCATATTTGAAAATGATGCGGTAAATTCAACGGCATCATTTTGGTCTAAAGCGG